>JBBQPB010000018.1:0-14027 GCA_038331435.1 Thermomicrobiales bacterium
CCAATGAAGCGCATGAGCGCTAGCGATGTACAGAATCACTGGGGAGAATTCGTCAGATCGGTGACCCAGGACGGCCAAACAGTGGTTGTCGAGAATCGACGAGAGCCGGTTTTCGTGGCGATTTCACCAGAAGACTTCGAGCGCTTCCAAGCACTGGTGAAAGAGCAGCGGCTCCAGCGTGCCCGCGAAGCGCTGCAAGAGATCGAGCGACTTCAGCAGGGGCGTAACGATGATCTTACTGATGATGAAGTCGTGGCGATTGGAAATGAAACGGCCCGCGAAATCCGGGATGAACTTGACAAGCGGCTTTATGGCCACTCGCTCTCGACGCGGTGATCATGTCTAGATGGCGCGTGCTCTGCGACGCGAACGTCTTTATCAGCTATCTCATTCGGCCCACGGGGAATGGAACAATTCCACAGGTCGTGCGCTTCTGTTTCTCGGAAGACTGTCAGCTCGTGATATCGAGCGAGCTGCTGGATGAGATTCGGACCAAGACGGCAACCGAGCCAAACCTCCTGAAACAGATCGAACCCCGGGCCGTGGTGCGAGTGATAGAAGCACTGCTCGAAATCGGCGAGCTTGTCACAGCAGAGCCTTCTGATACCCCTCCTGAACTGCGTGACATCAAAGATACCTATCTCCTTCAGGCATCGAGGGCAGGTGATGTCGATTTTCTCGTGACGGGAGACTTGGACCTTCGGTCGATTCGCGACAAGATGCTGCGGCCACTCATCGTCAATCCGACCGAGTTGCTTGCAATCCTGCAGTGTACTTACAATAGGTAAGAATAGTTCCGAGCCGCACCTTCCGAAAGGCATCTCACCATGACCCAGCAATCCATCCCCGCCGGAACGCATATCGGTCATGTGCATCTCAAGGTGGCCGATCTCGACCGATCCATCACGTTCTATCGCGATCTCCTGGGATTCGACCTCCTCTACAACATGGGCACCGCTGCGTTCCTCTCCGCTGGCGGGTATCACCATCACATCGCGCTCAACACATGGGAAAGCGCCGGTGGGCAGCCCCCGCAGGGTGGCTCGACCGGGCTCTATCACTTCGCCATTAACTACCCAACCCGTAAGGATCTGGCAGTGGCTTTCAAACGCTTGCTCGATAACGGCTGGCAGATCGACGGCTACAACGACCATGGCACCCACATCGCGCTCTATCTGCATGATCCCGACTTCAACGGTATCGAGCTCGCGTGGGACCGCGATCCTTCCGAATGGCCCCAGTTCCAGAACCTGAGCAACGACGATGCTATCGTCACCATGCGAAGTGGCCACCGTCACCTCGATCTTCGCGCCTTGCTCGCTGAAGCTACCGCGGACACCCGCATCGAGGTCATGACTCCTGCCTAGGCACGGTGCTCCCGGGGAACACTGCCAATGTACGCTGCCCCATAGCGTGCACCACACGAGGTGCTTCTCAATCTCACTTCTACCCGATTCCCGGACGGCAACCTGATCATAAATCTCAATCGGGTGCGGTTAGGGTCGACAATTGCGTTGGACGAAGCGCTGAAATTTGAGTTGTTCGTCGGCTGGTCGACGGTGACCGCAAACTGACGCTACCAGGACCGGGAGAATCCAATGGACAATCTGGCGAAACATCTCATCGAAGACGAACCGCGCAGGCATGTGGGCGACGTGGCAGGAGTTGGAGTCTCCGTCACACGTGGCTGGTGGGCGCAGCCTTTGGGGATGGTCGTTGGTGGGCAGCTGCTCGGGCGGCTCTTTGGCAATCCGAACCACCATATGCGCAGCGGTCTGGGTTACGCAGCG
Source organism: Thermomicrobiales bacterium (assembly GCA_038331435.1). GTDB lineage: Bacteria > Chloroflexota > Chloroflexia > Thermomicrobiales > UBA6265 > JAMLHN01. The sequence continues at coordinate 1,791 of JBBQPB010000018.1, forward strand.
GCCATCGCGGCGGCCGGAGCAGTGCATCAGCTTGGACATATCGCCAGCGCACGCATGGTCGAAGCGCCTATGGATACCTTGCTCGTCACCCCGATCCGCACCTATACGCTCTACGACGACACTGGTAAGGAGATCACGCGCGACCAGAATATCGGCCGGGCCATCGGCGGACCAGTGGCGAACATTTCCATCGGGTTCGTGGCGCTCTTCCTGTCGCTGCTGGTGGACAACCGTTACCTCCGATTCTTTGGGGTTTTCAGCACCGTTATCGGATTTGGCGCGTTAGCTCCCTTTGGCGGCAACGACGGCGAAGAGCTCTTTCTCGACAAACAGGATTAACCCGAAAATCGAGCGTGAAGTGATCATCGAGCAAGCAGTCGTCTGCGACTGGAATCTGTTGTCTTAGCGGACTTCGAGGGAATCTTCGACTGAGCTTTCAGGGATACGCCGCAGCTCGACCGCCCGGCGAATCTCGTCCGCCCGGAACATGAGCTCGCGTTCGAAGGATGGACGGTCGATCTCTGATAGGTCGGACATCAGCGCCAGGGAGCCATACCCCTGGAGCCACGCGACCTCGGCATCGAGCGCGGGATCCCCGCAACGCTGCCGGAGGGCCAGTCCACGCCGGTGGATCTGCCGCAACTCCTGCACATGCTCCGGGGTGACATGCGCACCGGACGCACGCTCGTCGAGAATCTTCCGAATCAACGTGATTTCCTGTTGCGTCAATGAAACGATCTGCCCGAGTGTCTCGTGGGCGTCGAACGACGGAATCGAAGCCACCACCCGATCGAAATCGATCTGGTCGAGCGCCGCATCGTGCCGATGCAGCACGGCGCTGGTGCGACGCGAGATCCAGACGGTTATGGGAATGGCGACAAGCAGCGCCAATGTAGAGAGCAAGACTGGGTGAGAGAGAGCCACAGCAACTAATTCTGCACGAGAAAACCCGCATCGTCACGTGGGAACATGCAACACTCTAATAGGTAAGACATGCGCGGAAATCGAGAAACTTCGCTCGAATGCGGGTGCCGCACCGTCCGTTTCCTCTTCGCGCATCATCGGGCGGTCATCCCCATAGCAATAGTTCACGTGGTGGAACGCAAGGCAGGGCCGGCAAACCGGGCGAACTTCGCTAACTCCCGGAGCAATGAGATGTGCGAGAGCTTCCGCTTCGTGGGATCCGCATGCTGGAACAGATGGAACTCGGTCAGGTCGACACCAGGGCGCCCATCGAACGCCGCGAAGAGCCGTTGCGATTCGCCAAAGGGAATCACCCCGTCGTCGTAGTCATGTCCGATCGTGACCGATGGAGCCCGAATCAGCGACGCAGATGCAATAGGCGAGACAGCATCGACGTTGGCGCGCAGCGCAGGAATCTGGTCGAGCAGAGCCTCGAGCTCATTCCGATCGGTCGTCTCGAGCAACGGCAACAGCGCGCGCCCATCAGGGCTCAACGTCGCCGGGTCCGGCATCGGACTTCGTTCGAACCAGGCCGTTTCCAGGTGCCCCGCGTCTTCGTCGGAAAGACCGGCGGTCACCGTTCGCACATACACATGCCGCGAAAGCTGGTCGACCTCCCATCGGCGGCGAACCCCGTCGATCTCCGTGGTGCCGCTGCCGATATCGAGCGCCGCCCCGAGCCGCTTCACCTGCGAATGCGTCACCTCGAACGGAACGACCCCCAGGCAACCCACGACTCCGGCAAACGGTCTTGCCCCGGCTGGTCGATAGAGCTCCCGCGGCACGGCGGGGTCGCCCCAGGCTGCGGCATCTGCTCATACACCGTCTACCGCCGTGGGCGAATCCGGATTTTCCGGATTTGCGCTGTGGGGCTCTTGTGATTTCCTGAGTATCCAGTAGGCTGACACGCAAACGACAATATCGCTCTGCGCGCAGAGGCGATCCTAACCAGTGTTGAATCCGGCTCTGATCGTCGTATCTCAAGTGGAGTGTCAGTCCCTTGGACGGTAACCGCTTCGACAATTTGACGCGCACACTTGCTTCGACCGTTTCGCGCCGAACAGCGCTGAAAGCCGCGCTTGTGGCTTTCCTGTCCCGTGGTCTTCCCGCTCAGCAGTTGTTGGCGCAGCAGGCGTGCCCGATCTTTGACGCATGCGATCCAGACGGGGGCTCGCGATGCATCGTGCTCCAGCACTCCGACGGCACATGTATGTGCGCATTCCGTCCAATGGCGAAGTCGCAGCATTGCTCGGATCCAACCTGTGAATCGGACTCGGAGTGCCTGAACGGCCAATATTGTGCGATTGGCTGGTGCTCGGATGATCTTGGTCGTTGCCATAGTGGTTGTGAATCGCAAGGTGGCGTAGGAACGTGCACCGACGGGACGATTCTGTGTGGAAGCCGATGCGTGGACATTAGGGCGGATCCGCTGCATTGTGGTGCCTGCGGGAGAGGATGCACGGGTATACCTGCGCCCGGCTACGACGGTATCGGCCTCTGTGTCGATGGCGATTGCCATTTGAGATGCCTCGAGGATGCCGACCGCTGTGGCGACGAATGTACTGATTTTCAGGCATCTTCAAGTCATTGCGGAGGTTGTGGCCTCGAGTGTCCTCCTGGCTCGCCTTGCTGCGGCGGTCGATGCGTCTCCCGCGACGATGCGGAACGATTCTGTGACTCGTGTGGGCAACTCGGTGGCTGGCCGCAGGGGTGTCTCGGTTACGAAACCTGTGACCGTGGATTGTGTGTCGCCAGTGGAGGCTTCGAGCTCCAAGTCGTTGCGGTGACATGCCCTCAGCATCCGCAAATCTATGAAATGCCGCCGGTCGATGGCCCGTCCGATCTGGTTGATCTGTTCATCGTGGAAGGATGTCAGCCGGACGATGGAACGACGATTGAGGCAAGATCCGAGGACGGCAGTCTTGTCGACAGTTGTGTCACATCGAATGGCGTCTGCTCTATCTCAGGATCGTTTTCGAATCTTCCACTGACCTTGACGCAAGTTGGGCTTGAACCGGAAGTCAATGCCGATGTTTTTGAATTGCACCCGAGCAGCGAGTCGTTGACTAGCCAAACCAGAATCGTGCCATTGATCAATATCTCTGGCTCGGTAGAGACAGAGATATTGACATCAACGTCAGTCGACTCAGAAGTCCTGCAGCCAACCGGCGATCTCGCCTATGCCATCAAGAATGGCGACCATTGGGACATCTGGGTCTATTCCTTCGATACGCAGAAGAACGCCCAACTCGCCAGTGAGTCGAACAGCGACCAGTGGGCGCCTGCCTATTCGCATGACGGAACGCGGCTAGCCTATATCTCGGATCAATCAGACGGCTCCAACCAGATCTGGTTGATGGATCCTGACGGCGCGAACAAACGCCAGACTACCGAATGGCATGGTGCCGAATCGATCCTTTACGTCGCATGATCGCCCGACGATACCCAGCTGATTGTCACCTTGTTCGGCGAGGAACGACGCTTGGTGCTCATGCCGAGTGAAGGCGGAGATTTCACGAATTTCATTGGTCCATCGAGCAGCTTTGCGACGACAGGGGTCAAGGGCTCGATGCTCTATTCGTCTGCGGAGGATCCGCCTGGTTCGACGATCTATCTGAGCTATTTCTATGACACGTCCCAATCATCGCCATACGCAGCCGGCGATACCCCGAACCTGACGCCCGATGGAATGTATGCGGCTGTCCAAATAGGTGATCCTGGTAGTCGCTACATCGAGACCTATACCTTGTCGCCGTACGATTCTGCGTTGCCCAGCGTTCCCCGCGTTAGCGACGACAGTAATCCGGTCTGGATCGTGCCTGACCACGCTCACCTTGCGTTCGTTTCTGCCGGTCCCGGTGGCGAGACTATCCAGATATGCCGTCTTTGGAACGACTATACGACTCCCATCGAGATCGCTCCCCACGATCGGGTCTGGTACCTCTCGAAGCGATTCAATGGCGAAAGCAGTGTTGCTCAAGCTCTGGACGACCAGCCAGTCCTCGCGCTTACCCCCACTGAACCGAATGGGGGGTCGGAACCAGCAGCGCTGCCGACCCTTGAGCCGCTTCCCGTTGAGGAGACAAGTGAGAGTACATCGACCGAGCCGGCGGTCGGGAGTATCGAAGTGCATGTGGCCGATTGCCCGGTGGGGTATACCGGCCCCGATTTCTCTGGCATCTGTCACGATAACGGCAACGGCGAAGCTCATTGGAATGTCATCGTCACGGGCTCCAGCGATTTCCGCGAGATCCTCGATACCGCAATCGAAGCATCCCCTGGTCCGGCCGTCGCGTGGATCGAGGGGCTCGCTCCCGGCATCTATGGAGTCGAGTTGATGACAAAATTCGTGAAGGCGTCGGCCTATGTCTTTTGCTCGCCGGATCAGGGTGTCACGGTGCTCGTGGATCAATTCCTTGCCGATTATCACGATCCCGTGCAGGTGCCGGTAAATGGGCAACCCGTGGTTTGCGATTGGTATCAGTTGAATTGAAAAGAGCGTTGCGTGGGATGTTCGCCCGTCATCTTGGCATCGCACCGTGGCTGAGTGCCGAGGCCTGAGGAGAACTTGAGCGACGAAGATCGATCGCGCGGCGCAGCTCTGGGGCGCGGTGGTCGAGGTCGCGGTTGAGCTCAGAGAGGTCGGCCGTGAGTGCGAGTGAGCCGTAGCCCTGCAACCAACCCAGCTCGGCGTCGAGCACAGGATCGCCGCAGCGCTGGCGGACCGCCAATCCTTGCCGGTGCGCCCAGCGCCGCTCGCTGGCTTCCTCGGGCGTCACGTGATCGCCACCAAAACGCCGATCCAGGACCTCGCGAATCAGTGCAATTTCTTCCTGCGCGAGCACTTCGGTCAGTACCAGATCGTCGATATCTGTTTCGTCCGGCTCAAGCGAGGCGGTAATCAGCTTGCGTTCCTGCTCGTCTGCACTGGCGTCATGCCGTGCGAGGGCACGCGACACCCACCCAGCGATCCAGAGGAACGCCGGAATGCACAATATGACAATGAGAGTGGCTATCAGTCCGGGATGGGGCACGCTCACGATAGGGGGAGTGATGCACCGGCGGAGTGGTTTTCGTCTCGTGTGGTTGCCGGAACCTCGGACACGCGCATGATGAGCGCGAGTGTCAGAGGCGGCGGCGCGGGAGAGATACGGCCATTTGCCGAAATGACTTGAAGCCTGTGCGTGGATCAGGCTGCGGTGTGTGCAAGCGGTGTGACGCGCTCCCGAATATCGACTCCATCGGTTTGCTCGATGAGACGCAGCTCGTACTGACGTTGAAGGTTGAGCCAGAACTCCGGCCCTGTTCCCAGCCAGTAGCCTAGTCTGAGCGCGGTATCCACAGAGATCGACCGCTTGCCCGCCAGGATCTGAGAAACGCGATTGGGCGGAACATCCAGCGCCCGTGCCAGATCGGCGGCGCTCAGCTCCAGAAAATCGAGTTCATCCTTCAGGATTTCGCCCGGGTGAATTGCTGGACGTCCCATCGAGGTCTCCTAGTGGTAATCGACGATCTCGATCCCGAACGGTTCCTCGGCATCTTCCGGCCATTCGAAACAGATACGCCATTGACCGTTGATTCGAATACTAAATTGGCCAGATCGGTCTCCGCCCAAACTTTCAAATCGATTGCTCGGCACTGCACGGAGGGCCTTAAGTGTCGGCGCAGCCTCCAAAATCTCCAACCGTTTGTACGCTTGCTGCGCAAACGCGTGGAACCTTGGAATTCGCACACCCGCAGCGAATTCACGGGTGCGTTTGTCTTGGTACTTTTCGCGCTCGGTACGCATACGCCATCGAGTAGAAGTTCAACATCCATTAAACGAGACGTGATACGTCACACGTACGATGAGATCATAGTCGAAAGTCGAATGAATGAACAAGGTTCGAAACGTATGCTTTTCGCTCAAGCCCGCCAGACCACTCCGGTCATGCAGTGGCAGGAACCGCCGCCCTTCATCAGCTCCGAGACGTCGACTTCGATCACCTCGACTCCGTGCGATTGCAGGAGCGTTTTGGTGCGCGTATTCCCCGCCGGGGTGACGACCGTGCGCGGTCGCAGCGGCACGATGTTCAGCGCCATGCCTCCTTGCGATTCGGCCATGTCCGGCAGGTCGATCACCGTGAAGCCGTGCCGCTTCAGGTTCTCGTAGACCACCCAGGAAAGCTGGGTCGGCATCACCATCGCCAGGTCCTTGTCGACCACATTGATGGTGCCGTCGATGTGCCCGCACCCATACGGAATCTCCACCTCGATCACCTCGGCAATCCCTGCATCGCGGAACGCGTGCGCCACCTGCTGCACACCGGACCGGTTCGAACGCATCCCCAGCCCCACAAAGACCAGATCTTCGTTCGCGACCACCACATCGGCCCCCTCGAAGGTGCCGTCATGGTCGACCGAATGCACGATGGGCACTCCTTCACGGGCCAGCGCCGCTGCTGCCCAGCGTTCCTCACCAGCGCGCGAAGCCGATGCCATGCGTGACATCACCGCGCCTTCTGGCGTCATGCAAAAGGTGTCACGGCAGAAATAGGCATTTGGCAACGGCGCGCCAATTTTGCCAAGCTCGATCACCTTGACCCCGTTCTCACGGTACAGGTCCATAAACGCGTCATGCTGCGCGCGTGCCTTGATCGGATCGATCGGCGCCAGCCAAAGCGCGGTGCGGTGGTCGGGCACCTCGTCGATCTCCCAACCCGGCCGGTGGGTCAGCACCGTCCGCAGCGGAGCCCACTCAGCGGCCACTCCGCACGACTCCCAGATCGAACCCAGCTCATCCCGTCGGCTTCCGACGCGCGGTTCCCAACCGTCGCCGCCATGCGCGGAATCCTCGTTTTGCTTGAGCACATCGGCCGGTCGTCCGGTAAATTCCTGGAGCATCGTCGTCCCCCGTGTTCGCGCTGCATACTGAATCGATGCGCGAATAGTACCCAGCAATGTCGGAACCCGCGATCTCACTGCGCGAATCCACGTTGCGTTATTCCTGCACGGTATCCTCGAACACCTGTGCGATCAACGGGAGGAACGACTTGGTGGACGAATTGCGAGTGGCATTGGAAATCGGCCCCAAAGGCAAGAAGGCCGTCGCCTGGGCGCCCGACTGGCCGGGCCTCTCACGCGGTGCGAAAACCGCCGACCTGGCCCTGGAGCGACTCACCAACTATGTGCCGCGATACGCTCCGGTCGCCGCGCTGGCCGGTATGGACGAAGCGTTTCCGACGGAAGTCGTCCCGAACGTGGTCGATGAATATACCGGCACCGGTTCTACGGACTTTTGGGGCATTTCCTTCGGCTTCTCTGAGATCGACCTCGCGCCTATCTCCGATGCCGAGCTGGAACGCGAGCTCACGCTGCTCCAGGCGGCTTGGGCCTACTTTGATCGGGTCCGCGACCAAGTCTCCGATGAGCTGCGGAAGGGTCCGCGCGGTGGCGGTCGCGACCGGGAAGAGGTCGTTCGGCATGTGATCGGCGCGGAATACGACATGTGCTGGAAAGTTGGCATCCCCGCGATGCCGGCCGGCGCCTGGCGGGACGATGCGAACTTGCGCGCCCACCGGGACGAGTACGTCGCCGCCATCCGCCAGTACCACGCCGAGGGCAAGCTTGGGCGCAAATGGCCGCTTCACTTCCTCATCCGCCACACTGCCTTCCACACCCTCGACCACACCTGGGAAATGGAAGACCGCGACCTGAGCTAGGGGAATTCAGTCGCTTACGATCGCGACTTCGACCCCATCCAGCCACAAGGTCGGATCCCGAAACACGAAATCGAGATGCAGCGGCGCCGCGTTTGTGCCGCCAAAATGGATATTGCTCCCCAGCGCGATATGCCCCGTGCCCGCCACTCCTTCGTCCTCGACGATCACGCCGCGGATGATCCCCTGCGGATTCAACCCAAAGGCGAACTCCGCGAGCTGATAGACCGCATCGGTACCTGCCGCTTCAAAAGTGGCGCGAACCTTCGCCGCACCTTCACCGCCGTCGACGGAAACTGCCCGCCCATGCTCGACCGTAATTCTGATCGGCTCAGATAGCACCCCCGCCACCGACGCCGACGCATCGACCACCACCACGCCGTTCGCGCTCGCCTCCAGCGGGGCGATGAACGCCTCGATATCGGGACAGCCGTTCTTCTCGCCCGGATTCTGCGCCATCGCGGTAATTGGCACCGCAGTCCGGCCGGTCAGATCGACCGTCAGATCGGTCCCTCCGGGAGCCGTGACCCGCGCAATCCGGGCATCGCTCAGCAGCTCGGCCAGCCGATACGCCCGTGGCGCCAGCGCCGGGAAATCGGCGAATACCCCACCGTCGCGCAAGACCTCGGGAATGAATGCCGTGAGTCCCAGAAAACGCAGCGCCTTCGCATCTTGTACGGCTCGGGTGTGGTAGAGCGCCCCACTGGTCACCGCCAGGGTGACATCGGATGCGTGCATCGCCGCCCGAACAACCGCCGGTGGCTCAGCCCCGGAGGGAACCGGCCTGGTCATGACCACCGAACCAATGCCACCTGCCTCCGTCACCGCTTCCAGCAACGCGGTGATCACCGACAGCGGACGTGCGGTGTCGGAAACGATCGCCACCTGCTCGCCCGGTTGCACTCCAGCGCAGACTGACACGATCCGCCGCGCGCCGGGCATCAATGTTTCATCGACAGGAAAGTCACTCATCGTTTTGCCACCGGATCGAATGCATCACGCAAGCCGTCGCCCGCGAGATTGAAGCCAATAACCGTCAGGGCGATCGCCACGCCCGGGAAGATTGCAATATACGGCTCGGTCAGGATGTACTTCTGCGCGTCGCTGAGCATGCGGCCCCATTCCGAGGTGGGCGGTTGCGCGCCGACCCCCAGATAGCCGAGTGCCGAGACCAGCAGGATGGCGTTCCCGACCCCGATGGTTGCCTGGATGATCACCGGGGTCAGAATGTTTGGGAAGATGTGCTTGCGAATGATGCCCGCGCGCGAGAGGCCGGTCACTTCGGCTGCAGTGACGAACTCCCTGCGTTTGACCGGTAACGATGCGCCGCGCGCCAGCCGGGCATACGCCGGCAGCCCTACCAGGCCCGCCGCGATCATTGCCGAGGTCAATCCTGGTCCCAGCCGCGCCGCCAGCGTGATCGCGAGCAGGATCGCCGGGATCGCCAGCAACAGATCGATCAGGGCCATGAGCCAGAGTCCGACTTTCCCTTCCATGTACCCCGCGATCAACCCAATCGTGGTGCCGATGGAAAGCGCCACGACCACTGCGGTCAGCGCCGACGCGAGTGAGATGCGCGCCCCATACACCGTGCGCGCGAAGATGTCGCGCCCCAGCTCATCTGTTCCGAACCAGTGCTGCCAGGAAGGATGGGAAAACCTGTTGGGCACATCCTGCGCGCGTGGATTGGCCACCAGAAAGGGTCCGAAGATTGCAAGTAGACCGAGCGCGATCAGGATCAACGTACCGACCACCGCCAGGCGATTGCGCGTGAACTGCCGGAGGATCCGGCTCCAGCGCCCGCTCACTCTGGGCGACAGATCGAGCAACGGCTCGGTAATCAGCGTAGCCATCAGGAATACCGGATCCGCGGGTCGAGCCACGAATAGATCAGATCGACCAGCAGATTGAGCACGATGAAAACGGTTGCCAACAGGAGCACCACTCCCTGCACCACCTGATAGTCACGCGCCAGAATGGCGTCGGCTGCCAGCTTCCCCACCCCTGGCCAGGAGAAGACCGTTTCGGTCACTACCGCCCCGCCGAGTAAGCCACCCAGCTCTAACCCGACCACGGTCACCACCGGGATGAAGGCATTGCGCAGCGCGTGCCGTTTCACCACCCGCGACTCTTGCAATCCCTTGGCTCGGGCAGTGCGGATGTAATCCTGGTCCATCGTTTCGATCATCGCCGCGCGCGTCATGCGTGCGGTAATCGCCGCTGGCCACCCAGCCAGTGTCAACGCCGGTAGGATCAGATGTTCCAGCGAATCGCGAAAGACCACCCAATTGCCATGCAATGCTGAGTTGATCACCAGGAACGGCGCGGACGGATCGGCTCCCAACCGCGGATTGACCCGCCCCGAAATCGGCAGCCAGCGCAGCTCCACCCCGAAGACGATGATCAGGATCATCCCCAGGAAGAACGTGGGAATCGAAATGCCGAGCAACGCTCCCAGTGTGCTGGAGTAATCGAAGAACGAATCGCGCTTGACTCCGGCCACGACACCGGCAATCACGCCAATCCCGGTTCCGATCAGCATCGCTGCGAACGCCAATTCGATCGTCGCCGGGAACCGCGTCAGGATCTCATCGGTCACCGTTGCATTGGAGCGGAACGACCGTCCCAGATCCCCTTGCACCGCATTTCTGGCGAACTCGGCATATTGCACTGCCAGGGGCCGGTTCAGTCCCATCTCCTCGCGCAGCTCCTCCACCGATTGCGGGTCGGCCCGTGGCCCGAGAATTTGCTGCGCCGGATCGCCTCCTGCCGAATGCATCATGAAGAAGACGACCAGCGACACCCCGATCAGCACCGGGATCGCGATCAGGATTCGCTGCAGCATGTAGCGTCCCATGCGCTACTTGTCCCAACCGGCCGGAGGCCACGATGTTCCAGAGTTGAAACCCTGGGCTAACCCCCCTTGTCTGTACCGTGCATGTGGTCGAGGCTCGGCCACACGGCGGTAGGCGCGACTCCCCGGGGTCGCCCTCGCAGTGGGCACTCTGCTCCGCGACCAGCACGAATCTCCCCATACAGGGGTATGAGCCCATTGCTTCAGCATTGGGTCCGGCGTTCGCAACATTTGACGCTACTGCTCCACCGCCAACTGAAACGGCAATCGGTCCCAAACCTCATGCCCGTCCTCGGTCACGCGGACCATGCGCTCCATCTGAAACGCACCCACGCCGTACACGTAGTACGGCAGCTCCAGACTCAACACCATATCCGGAACCAGCGGACGGTGCTCATTTGGAGCAATGAACGGCGCTTCCTCGAAATGTTGCGTCAACCCGTCGCTATGCCCCAGATGTCCCCGGCTGTAGTTCGCGAAACCCACCCGGTGCATCGCGCCGGACCCAATCGCATAGAGCTGGGCAAATGTGATCCCCGGTGCGACCGCCGAGGTCATCTCGTGTAATGCGCCCAGCAATGCATCGTAGATCGTCTGTTGATCGGGAGTGGGGTCGATCGCATACGTTCGCCCGACATCGCTGTGATACCCGGCGATATCGACCTGCATGTCGAATTTCACCGTCTGCCCCAGCGCCACTCGACCGGGCGAATCGACGCCCAGCCCAATCGACGCGACCCCCTCCGACTGTCGAAACTGCGCGAAACGCGCGTCTGTCGCCGCCGCATGATGCACCGCGATGTGATAAGCGCTGTTCACCGCCAACTCAGGTTGATCGAGCTTGAGATTCCTGGCGGCTGCGTCGATACCAATCTCGGTCAGCTCGCACGCCAGCCGCAAATGCGCGATTTCGTCTGGATCTTTGACGGCCCGCAGATCGTCGAAGAGGTCATCGCAGGGAAGCCCGAGCGCCTTCCCCAATACTCGGACGAGATGGCCTACCGAGCCATCGTCCACTCGATCGAGATCGACGCCGACGTTCCTGGCATCCGGCGCGACAGAACGAATTGCGTCCCCGACCCGGTCGAACACGTCGTACAGATCGAACTGAGCCGGGCGGGCCACCCGGTCCGGCCTTGTTCGCTGCGTTCGCTCCGCAATGGTGCCGCCGGTTTCCCCACGCACATCGAGCGACTCGGTCCAGCCGGTAAACGGAAAGAATGCAAAGTCGGGCGCCGGCGCCAGCGGATCCCGCCCAAACGCTCCCGAAACCACTGCCTTGCGCCCGTTCTTGCCGATTGCCACCGCGAACAACCCCGGTAGCCGCCAGTGGGTGGCGACGTAGTTGCCATGCCCGGCCAGATAGTGGGCGTTCTCCGGTGTCAGCGCGACCAACGCATCCAGGTTGTGCCGCTCGATCGCGTCCTGGATCCGCTCCCATCGGTTCGCACCCCGATACCACTCCCTGCCGGTCATCGACCTACCTCGTTGCCGTCTCGATCAGCGTGACCAGCCGATCGATATCGGAGAGATCGCTCCAGAAATGCGTTCCGACCCGGACGCCACGATCACGCAATCCGAAGAGGATGTTTTCCTCTCGTCCGGCGTTTTCCAGCGCTTTGTCTCGCTCGACTGAACCCAGCGTGAATGTGAGAAAGGAGGAGCGATGCTCTGGCTCCCGGTTGCTGGTCACCTCGACCGGTAACCCATCCAGCCGGGCGA
>JBBQPB010000019.1:0-13800 GCA_038331435.1 Thermomicrobiales bacterium
GAGTTCCCCGGGCCGCAGGCGACAACGGCGCGGCACGTGCGGACGCGAAATCATTCTCTCGATCTCTCTCGCCGCCAGATTTGGCTCCTCCTCAACGTCCCGACATCGAAACCCAAAGAGTTTTCCTTTTTCGTTCAAATAGCGTAGGATGATTTCGAACACGTATCGACAAGCAATAAGTGGAGCGCGCCGTTCCGCGAAAATAGGATTCCATTTTTCCTGTGACGTTGTTTTCCATTCCGTCGATACACGGACATTGAGCGCCGGAAGATCGAACTTCCGGTTTCAGCGTACATGGAGGTGCCTCTCAATGATTGATCGTCGGATCGATGATCTCGTTTCGGAAGCCAAGACGCTTCGCTACTCTCGCCGCCAGGTCATGCGCCGCGCGACGGCGCTCGGACTCGCGGTCCCAGCAGTTTCGGTGGCACTGACCGCCTCGGCCTATGCCGCTCCTGGGGAAACACGCAAATTCGCCAAGGCCCCTGCCCAGTTGGAAGGGACCAAGCTCAACATCCTCGGCGCATCGTATTTCGTTCCTGCGGGCCAGGAACGGTTCGACGCTCAACTGCAGGAGTGGGGCGACCAGAACGGCGTCGAAGTGAATGTCGACTACGTCGCCTGGCCCGACTTGCAAGCCAAAATTGGCGCATCGATCCAGGCACAATCTGGCGCGGACATCGTCCAGCTTTGGGATCCATGGCCGTATCTCTACCAGGACAATCTCGTCGATGTAAATGACATCGCGACCCCCTTGGGCGATGCCGCCGGTGGCTATTACGAATGGGTCGTCAATACTGCCTCGGTCAGCGGGTCATGGCACAGCATCCCCTACGGCACGTCATCGTCAGCCTATGCGTACCGGCCCAGTTACTTCGAGCAAGTCGGCGCCGAGGCTTTCCCAGACACCTGGGAAGAACTCTTCACCGTCGGCAAAGCGCTGAAGGAGATGGGGAAACCCCTCGGCCAGGCGCTCGGACACAGCCTGGGAGACCCGCCCAGCTTTACGTATGCGTACATGTGGGCCTACGGCGCCATGGAGGTCGAAGCCGACGGCACCACCGTTGCCTTCAACAAGCCTGAGTTTGTCGATGGTATGCAGACGTTCATTCAAGGCTGGAAAGACGCCTTTGACGAAACCGGCCTCGCCTGGGACGACGGTGCAAACAACGCGGCTTTCCTCTCCGACCAAATCTCCGCCACGCTCAATGGCAGCAGTATTTACCTCAAAGCAATCGGTCCAGAAGCCGACGGCGGCGTTCCCGCAATTGCGGCGGACATGAACCACGCGGACTTCCCACAGGGTCCGGCCGGCCGCTTCACCAACATCGGCGCGCAGTCCTGGGGTATCACCACGTACTCGAAAAATGTCGACGGTGCGAAGTCGTTCCTCGAGTACTGGAATTCCCCCGACCAGTTGACATCCTGGTATGAAGCCAACGGCGGTTACTACATTCCCGCGGCGCCGGACTACACCTCCCTGGAAATCTTCACGGCCGATCCAAAACTCGCGCCGTATCTCAACCTCGTGAACTACGGTCGCAACAAAGGCTATGCCGGGCCATCCGATGACCAGGCCGCGCTCAGCTACTCCAAGTACATCGTCATCGATACCTTTGCCAAGGCCGTTCAGGACGGTGACGCGCAAAAGGCGATCGATTGGGGTACGGATCAACTCGAACGCATCTACGGCGAGTAAATCGAAGTCGGATCGCAACGCAGGGACCGGCGGCGCAAAGTGTGCTGCCGGTCCACGCCGGCAAAGGTAACTCCCGATGGCACTCGTGCATACGTCCAAGATCGCCGAGCAGGGAGAGATTCAGCCAGCTCAAGGGCGCGGCTCAATCTTTCAGCGCGATGGAGTACTCGCCTGGCTCTTTATGATTCCAGGCTGGACCATTCTGCTGCTCTTTATGGCGTATCCCTTCTTTCTCGGTATCTACCTGTCCATGACGGACAAGATGCTGGGATTCAATGACTTCCAGTTCATTGGGCTCGAGAACTATCGCTACCTCTGGACCGATTCGATTTTCCAGCAGACGCTGCGCAACACTGCCATCTACGGTGTGGGCACGGTACCGTTCAAACTGCTTTTCGGGCTGGGGCTGGCCTTGCTGCTCAATCGGCAGTTCCGCTTCAGCCGGTTTTTTCGCGCTGGGCTGCTGCTCCCGTGGATCGTTCCCACTGCTCTGAGCAGCCTCGCATGGCTCATGCTTTTCAGCGCGGTGCTGAGTCCTATTTCGCTCGTGCTTCGACAGTGGGGCCTCATCGATCAGAACATTAACTTCCTCGGTGACGCATGGAACGCGCGCATCTCCCTCTGCATCGCAAACATCTGGCGGGGTACGCCGTTCTTTGCGATCTCCATCCTGGCTGGTTTACAGGCCGTCCCCACTGAGTTGGTCGAGGCCGCGGCTCTTGACGGCGCCAGCCGCTGGCAGCGTTTTCAGGCTGTGGTCTTTCCGGTGATCAAGCCGATCGTGCTGATTACAACCCTTTTCTCGGTCATCTGGACCATTTCTGACTTCCAGCTCGTCTACGTCCTGACCAAAGGCGGTCCAGCCAACGAGACCCACGTACTCGGCACGTATGCATATCAAATTGGAATGAACGCCACCGACATCGGCCAGGCTGCTGCCATCTCGCTGTACATGTTCCCAGCTCTGGCATTGGGCGCAATCCTGCTCTTGCGATCGGTACGAAGTGGAGGAGCTCGATGAACATTGTCGGCGAGAACCGATGGTGGCAGCGGGTCCTGTACTTCTACCTGCCGCTTGGGTTTTTTGCGGTCCTCCTTCTCTTTCCCTTCTATTGGATGCTGATCGTCTCCTTCAAGCCGGATGGGGACCTGCTCGATACGCAGGCAAATCCGTTTCTGCTCCATGTGCTCAATCGGACCGAAGGGTTCCCCTTCATCAGTTTCGACTGGAGCAATATCACCCTCAAACACTATCGCTATCTCTACAACGACACGGAGTTCACGCGCTGGCTCTGGAACACGATCATCGTCACCGTTGGAGCGACGGCGATTTCCCTCATTTGCGCGGTATTCATTGGGTATGCGCTTGGTCGGTTCAAGTTCCGCGGCGGCAATCTCATGGGGGCAGCAATTTTCATAGCCTACCTGGTGCCACCCACCCTCCTGTTCATTCCACTAGCGGAACTTGTGTCCCGACTCCATCTCTACAATCGCTACTGGGCCCTGATTCTTACGTACCCAACGTTCCTGATACCGTTCGCCAGCTGGTTGCTGATGGGCTATTTCCAGACCATCTCAGGTGAGCTCGAGGACGCGGCGCTTGTCGATGGCGCCACCCGACTTCAAGCGATGTGGCAGATCATCTTGCCACTGGCTCTGCCAGGGATCCTTTCTGCCGGCATCTTCTGCTTCACGCTCGCCTGGAACGAGTTCCTTTACGCTCTCGTCTTCATGGGCACCGGCGATATGAAAACCGTGCCGGTCGGCGTGGTCAGCGACCTGATCAAGGCGGACGTCTACTTCTGGGGTCCGCTTATGGCGGCGGCAATTCTCGGCTCGGTGCCGGTAGCCATCGCCTATTCCTTCTTCGTCGACAACTACGTCTCTGGCCTCACCGCCGGCGCCACGAAGGGGTAGCCATCAGACCGAACGCTCCAAACCTGACCGGTCTTAGCGAAAAGCCTACCTGCTCTCTCGTCGCCAGCCACGCCCCCGGGCCATCATCGCGAATCGATCAATTCCCGAAATAGCCTCAGCGTCTGCTCCGCCGAGCGCTCCCACGCGTACTCTTCCTGCAACGTCCGCATCGCGTCCGATCGATCATCAAGCGTTGAGACATCGAGCTCATCCAGGCATTTGCTCAGATCGATCGCGGTGCTGCCGTAGACCATAGCCGCTTCGCCGAAGGTCTCCGTCAGGAACGGCCACTCAGAAACGATTGCAGGCTTCGCGACCACAATCGCGTCCCCAATCAATCCGGTCGTCAGCATCGCCCCATCCGGCCGGATGGGAAAGAGCAGGACATCGATGAATGCCAGCCGCCGGTTGTAGGCTTGACGGCTCACCGATTTGTACGGCCGGCCGAGGATACGCGGATGCTTCGGCACTGAATCATTCTCGGCCAGCGAAAAGATGGTCAGGTCGAGATCGTCCCGGCTGCTCGCCAGGAAACCATCGACCGCCAGCCCAATATCCTTGGACGTGCGGGGAGCGCCCAGTACGCCCATGTGGATCCGATCCGGCGCCATTTTGTACGGACGAGCAAGCTCCTCCCGATCGAGCTCATCGTCATTGATTCGCATCGCGCCCCAATGACCGTGACGAATGACGCGATGCACGGCATCCGGCCGATACCGCCTGAAATCACGTGCCCGATTCATCCCCCAATTGCTGTGGTGGATGACTCCGTGTGAGACATTGGCCCAGAGTTGATAGATCGGTTTCCACGACCGATGCGGCGCATGCGGGAGCAAGTTGTGCTGCGTCCAGACAATCTCGATCTGGCGCTCTCCCAAAATCTCGATCAGCCGCTCATGTGCACGGCGATTCGTCTCGAACATCAGTTCCGGCCAGTGCAAATTGAAGAGCGCGACGCCATCTAGCGCAGCCAGCAGCTCGGTTTCGTCAGCAGGAAATGACTTCGGCAGGGGAACCTGGTCCATCTTGCCAAGCGATGGCGCATACAAACTGGCGTCATACCGGTGTCCCTGCACGGAGGGCATAACCCGAAATGGTGTCGACACGTTCTCCCCACAATGCAGCACAACCGAAAGCGCCTCGGACAGGTGCAACTCCAAGCTACCAGCCGGTTGCGAGATCTCGCACGCTGTCATCCGCCAATGCGAGGGGCCCGCAGCCATCTCGCTGCGGGCCCCTGTTCTGAAGCGCGCTCGACTGAATCGAGCGCACGCCGGTTACCGCTCCATCAGATCGAGCGAAACCGAGTTCATGCAGTAGCGATTTCCACCAGCCGCTCGCGGACCGTCCGGAAACACATGGCCAAGGTGGGAATGGCAATTGGCGCAGCGCACCTCTGTTCGTACCATTCCATGCGAGGTGTCCTGAATATACTCAGTTGCGCCCGGCAACGCCTCGGTGAAGCTGGGCCAGCCGCAACCAGAATGGAACTTTGTGCCGCTATCGAAAAGCTGGTTACCGCAGGCGGCGCAGCGATAGGTGCCGTCCGTCTCCGTGTCCACATACTCGCCGGAAAACGCCCGCTCGGTGCCCGCCTCGCGCAGCACATGGAACTGCGTCGGATTTAATCGCTGACGCCACTCGTCGTCGGTTTGCGGAAGCTGAATGTCGAGCACATCGAGCTCGCCGCTTCCACCGCTCACCGGTGCGGTAGCCCAGGGAACCGGGCAGGAAACTCCCGTTCCGGCCAAACCGCAATACCCGTTCGGCACCTTTTGCAAATACTGCTGGTGATAATCCTCTGCGTAGTAGAACGTGCCAGCTGGCTCGACCTCGGTCGTTATCGCGCCATACCCAGCCGCCTTGAGCTTGGGGCCGAATTCATCCACGACGGTGTGCACCGTCTTTGCCTGCTCATCTGACGTTGTGTAAATCGCTGAGCGGTACTGCGTTCCCCAGTCGTTACCCTGGCGCATCCCCTGCGTCGGATCGTGCTCCTCGAAAAAGATCTTCAGCAGATCAGCATAACTGACAACCTGCGGATCGAAGACCACCATCACTGCCTCGGTGTGTCCGGTCTTCGCGGAGCAGACCTCTTCATAGGTGGGATTGGGGGTATAGCCCCCCATATACCCGACCGCGGTGGTGTAGACGCCCGGGATCTGCCAGAAGAGCCGCTCAGCCCCCCAGAAACACCCGAGCCCGAAATAGGCGACTTCGAGATTGGCCGAAAATGGCCCCTGAATCGGCGTGCCCAGCACCTCGTGGGTGGTGGGAATGGCAAAGCGGGGCGCATCGCTCCCGCGAATCGCCTGATCGGATGCGATCAACTCGGTCTTGCGTCCGCCAAACAAACTATTGAGCAAAGACATCGTGGTACCTCCCGCGCCCGCCCGACCACGTCGGGTAGCGCATGGTGCTGTCGTTCCATTAGGAAGGATACGGCAGGAGATTGAGACTGCCGGTTTCTGAATTCGACCGCGCGTCGACACCCCTTGCGCACCCCAGTGCGCCATACCCTGGTTCGGGTCGTGGCGGAGCCGGTCAATGTGGAGAACCCTGCACTTACTCTACGTAAAAAACCCCTTGTTGGATGCATCACCGCCCACCGCCCTAACTTTGGCGGAGGGACCTCCCTGCTGCCAAATCCGCCTCTCGATCGAAGTGCATCCGTCGTCCAATCCGAAGTGGAGGGACCACTCGATACCCCGAAATCCAGTCTCCATTAAAAAACCTTTCTCGTGGTTGGCTCCAATCGGCTCCCACACGCCGTACAATCGCCGCCATCGCACACTCGATGTCGCATAAGGAGTGCCCTCGATGTCCCATCCGTATTCCCTTGAAGGCGCCCGCGCGCTCGACGCCGATGACCCTCTGGGCCAATTCCGCAATCGCTTTCACCTCCTCCCCGGCAAGATCTACATGGACGGCAACTCCCTGGGACTGATGTCGAAGGATTCCGAATCCGCCATCCAGACCGCGCTCGATCAGTGGAAGACTCTCGGTATCGATGGCTGGATGTCGGCCGAACCCAGCTGGTTCACCCTCGGTGAACAGCTCGGCGCTATGATGGCCCCGCTTGTCGGCGCTCAGCCAGACGAAGTGGTGGCCACCGGTACCACCACGGTCAATCAGCACGCACTTGTCGCGACCTTCTTTCGGCCCGCAGACGAGCGCCGCAAAATTCTCGCGTCCGAGCTCGACTTCCCTTCGGACATCTACGCCCTCCAAAGCCAGATCCTGCTCCACGGCGGCGATCCCGACCGCGATCTCGTGCGGGTCGCCTCGCGTGACGGTCGCACCATTGACGAGGCAGACATCATCGCCGCTATGACTGACGACGTGGCCCTCATCTTGATGCCCGCCGTCCTCTACCGCTCGGGTCAACTCCTCGATATCGAACGCATCGCGTCGGCTGCTCGTGAGCGCGGCATCATCGCCGGATTCGACTGCGCCCACTCGGTCGGCGCCGTTCCCCATCGCTTCGATGACTGGGATGTCGACTTCGCGTTCTGGTGCTCCTACAAATACCTCAACAGCGGCCCCGGGAGCGCCGGCGCGCTCTATGTCAATCGCAAGCATTTTGGCGCCCGGCCCGGGCTCTCCGGGTGGTGGGGATATCTCAAGGAAAAGCAATTCGATATGGTCCACGAATGGGAAGGCGCCCCCGGCGCGGGTGCTTGGCAAATCAGTACCACCCCACTCTTTTATGCCGCATCCATGCTCGGCTCGCTCGGCATCTTCGAGGAAGCCGGGATCGATGCCATTCGCGCCAAATCGCTCCAGATGACCACCTATCTGATCGACCTGATCGAACATGCCGGATTGATCCGTTCCGACGCGGGATATGCCATCGGGTCGCCCCATGAAGACGACCGGCGCGGCGGACATCTTGCCGTTGAGCATGCTGCAGCGGCTGCAATCGCTCGGGCGCTCAAGCAGCGCGGCATCATTCCCGATTTCCGAGCGCCGAACGTGATCCGCATTGCCCCGATCGCGCTTTACACCACCTACAAAGAATGCTGGCAAACCGTTCAAGCCCTACGCCAGATCGTTGACGCGGGTGAGCACCTGGCCACCAATCAGGGACGCGAGCTCGTTGCCTAATCAACCACCGCACCGGCAACTTCTCCCCCACACGCTCGACGAGTGGATTTCGTTCGGGCGATTGCTTCTGGCCGCGCTGCTCTGGATCCCTGCCTTGCTCCGAAGTCCACGTGTTGTAGCAGCCGGTGTCGTCCTCTCGGCACTCTCGGACACAGCGGACGGCGCGGTTTCGCGGCTTCAGGGCGGCCGCTCGAATTACTCCCGCCAGCTGGATGCGGTGGCAGATAGCGCGGTGATGCTCTCGTCCCTGGGTTGGTTGATGCTGGCCCGTCCTGGCGCGCTCCAACCGGTGAAACGCACGATTCTGGCAATTGCGGCAGTCGCCGCACTCTTGCTCGCCATCGAATGGCGACGATACCGCAAGCTGGGAGCGTTGCATATTGGTTCGGCCCGCGCGGCTGCAGCGATCGGGCACCTCTATATGCTGGACCTCTTCTGGCGCGGATCGGCGTCGCGCGCGTTCCTACGACTCTTTCAAATGCTTGCAGCCGGGGCTATAATCGAATCGGCCTGGGTTATCCTCGGCGATCACGATCTCGACGATCATACGTCGCTTCCTCTTTTGAAGCGATTGCATCTGAAGATGCGATCATGACGCGCATGAATCCCCAGCCTGAGTTGGTCCTTTTCGATCTGGATGACACCCTCTGCGACTATGGCGGAGCGCGAGTCGGTCGCCTGCGGATTGCCTTCGAGCTCGCGGAAGAAACCGCCGGCCGGCCGTTCGCGGCGCCAATCGAAGACCTTGTTTCCGAATCTATCCGCATTCAGCCGCACGG
Source organism: Thermomicrobiales bacterium (assembly GCA_038331435.1). Taxonomy (GTDB): domain Bacteria; phylum Chloroflexota; class Chloroflexia; order Thermomicrobiales; family UBA6265; genus JAMLHN01. The sequence goes on from JBBQPB010000019.1 coordinate 8,503, forward strand.
GGTCGACCACTTCCCTGCGCTTCTGGCTGACCATGGAATCGACGATCCATCCGCCGCCGCTGCGGCCACATGGTGGTACGTTTCGAATCGATTCCACGGACTCCACCTTTTTCCAGACGCGGTCGAAACCTTGAACCTCGTCCGCTCATCGATACCGCACCGTCGACTGGGTATGATCACCAATGGACCAGCAGAAGTTCAGTCGGCGAAGATCGATCTCCTCGGGCTCCGCCCTTATTTCGATTTCTGCCTGGTCTCGGGAGCGTTCGGATTCTGGAAGCCTGACCGCGCAATCTTCCTGGAAGCGCTCACACTCGGGCGGGCCGCAGCCCAACAGGCGGTCATGATTGGCGATTCACCAGAACACGACATCGGAGGCGCTGAGGCAACTGGCATTCCCACTATCTGGATGAATCGTCACGACCTCCCGTGGCCGGAACAGGTTCCCTCGCCAACCTATGTCGCACGCGACCTGGGAGATGTGCGGCAGCTGCTTGGGTGAGTAGAGACACTGTCCCCGAGTATCGATAACGCTCGCGGCCAACAATTCAATTGGGACGCACATCTTCCAAATACGAGTTCGTGCTCACCATAATGGCCACTGGCTGACATTGGGCCCGGTAAATCCTGTACTCTTCAACCGTCACGTTCAATGGGCCGCGCGCAGCGTGCTCATTTGATTCACTCGTCTGCGTTGTGCCCGAACTTCCGGCGGAGGGCCCGGATCGTTGATCGCTTCCACCTTGAACGCTCTAACTCGTATTCGCCGCGCTCTTCCCTTCACGAATCGCTGGCTCCACCTCGTCGTGCTCTCAGTATTCCTGCTTCCATTGCTCGCTGCGTGCGGATTCGGCACTGCCGACAACAATGGGCAAATCTCCTGGGTCGAAGGCACCCGCCCAGCTGAAGGCGTTGCGCCCGCTGCGACCGAGCTAATGCAGCCGACCGTCGCTCCAACTCTGGTTGCCGTCACCACGCAGGATTCTGGATCCGCCGAGACCGAAGCACCCACCCAGGTCCCAGCTACCCTGGTCCCGACCGTTGCGCCAACCGTTCCCAGCGAACCGACGAAACCGGCCGTGGTTGGGCAGATTCTTTCTCCCGATCAGCTCCAGGAATACCAGCCCAACGAGCTCGGGTCCGTGCCGGTGTTTATGTATCACAACATCGTGCAGGAGTACAGCCCGGACGAGGAAGGCGATGTCCTCTTCCGCACCGAAACCGAATTCCGAGACGACTTGCAGTTCCTTTACGACAACAACTTCTATATCGTTACCTACCGGGAATACATCGAGAACCGCATCACCGCGCCAGCCGGTAAGCATCCGGCGGTGCTAGTCTTCGACGACTCACGCCCTAACCAGTTCTATTACAACATCGCCGCGGATGGTTCCGTGACCATGGACCCTAACTCGGCCGTCGGCATTCTGGAAGACTTCTTCGCCATGCATCCTGACTTCGGGCATACCGCCATGTTCGCTGTGATCGAAATCTGGTGCTTCGACTTCGAGGCCCCCGACCAAACCCAGTACTGCCAGCAAAAGCTGCAATGGCTGGTCGACAACGGCTATGAAATCGCGAATCACACGTTGGATCACCAGGATCTCAGCGACGTCACCACCGAAATATTCAAGGAGAAAGTCGGCGGCACGACCCTCTGGCTTCAGGAGCAAGTCGGGCAAGTGAGTGCCTCGGCCGCCGTCGTGCTTCCATACGGTCTCTTCCCGGATACCGACATCAACCCCGAGGCACTGGACCAATGGAAAATGGTCCGCAACGGATTCGAATACGAGGGGCAGCAAGTGCAGCTGACCAGTCTGCTCGCGGCCGGAGCGGAGCCAGCGCCCTCACCGAACTCGATCAACTTCGATCCGATGTCAGTTGCCCGTATCGGCGCCAAGGACGAGCCATTACCCGGCGAAGGAAACCTCTTCCTCGACTACTGGTACGGTCAATTCGAAGCGCGACCGGATCTTCTCTACACCAGTGACGGCAACCCGGACACGATCACGGTCCCCAGCGTCCTTCCTCCCGAACAGGACGGTCTGCTCGACACCGAGACCATCGCTGCCGAGGGCAAAGAGCTGATCGAGTATTGAGGAATTGGTCGTTCAGGCAACGCGAAACGATTCCAGCGTGGACTCATCGATCGACGCGCCCAGCCCCGGAGCGTCCGACAGGAGCACGTTCCCGTCCCTGAAGCGAAGTGGCTGATCCAGCAGGTCCTCGGTAAGAAGAAACGATCCACAGAGCTCGGTCGAAAACACGCCCGGCATCGCCTTGGCGACATGCGCACCCATCAGCGTTCCGATGCCACTCTCGATCATGCTGCCGATAACCACCGGCAGATGCGCGGCAGCCGCTATCGCACCCATCGCCAGCGACTCCAGCGCGCCGCCACTCTTGAGCACCTTGATATTGACCATATCGGCCGCCGATGACCGCACACAGGTCAACACATCGTGCGCGCTATGGATCCCCTCGTCCGCCAAAATCGGCACGTCGAGCGACCGCCGCAAAAGCGCCATTCCCTCCCAATCCGATCGCGCCACCGGCTGGCTCAGGAGCTCGAGATCGTAGCGCTCCAACCGGCGACCGACCTTCAACGCCTCTTTAGTCGTGTAGCTCTCTTCCGCATCCGCCCGCAGAAGCACGCCCGATCCGACTCGCTCCCGCACCCGCGCGACCATCTCTTCGTCAGCATCGACGCCAAACCCAATCTTGAGCTTCAGCCGGTTCAATCCGGAAGCCACCAGTTGCTCGGCCTCCGCAGCCATCGCCGCCGGCTCGTCGGTGTGCAGCACCGTAAGCACTGGAACGGTCGCCTGCGCGCTCCCGCCCAGCAACCGATACACCGGCAATCCATGCCGCTTCCCGAACACGTCCCAAAGAGCGGTCTCCACCGCAGCCTTCGCAAACTCATGGCCGTCCAGCACCGCGAACGGCTTCAACACCGTTCTCACGTCTAAAAACTCACGCCCTTCGAGCTGCCCGCGCATCACATTCGCGACGAACGCCGCCACATCCTCCGCCGTCTCCGGCGCATAGTAGAGAAACGGCGCCGCTTCGCCCCAGCCTACGCTCCCGTCACTGGTTTCGATCCGGACCAGCACGTGCCGCTTGCTCGAGATCGATCCCCGCCAGACCACGAACGGAACGCGAAATGGAATCTCCACCAGAATGGCATCGACCGAAGAAATAGTTGTCAATCGCTTGTCTCCAATGCCTCAGGCGATCTGCTGCATGACGGTTCGCCGCTGATCGACCACTACCCGAATGTATCCCCTGAATTCGTCGTCCAGTTCCGGGTCGCCGGTATCGACCAGCAACGGCGCTCCCGCCAGATCGGCCAGCTTCGCCGCCGCCGCAACCACGACGATGTTCTCCTTTCCAACCCGGCGGATGACCTCCGAGCTGAGCTGTTGATTCCCGCGCCCGAAGATGTATCCCTGCCCTCCGATAGGCGTGACCACGATGCGCGCCGGACTACCATCGAGCAAGCGCAGCAGATCACCTTCGTTGGCGTCCTTCTGCATGAGTCCTCCATCACGGTACACATCGACGCCGATCAAGGTCTTTTCGAGTCCCAGCGCGGTGGCGATGTGCTGCGTCGTCGATCCCGGACCCAGAATCCAGATCGCCCCGTCGTTCATTCTCTGACCTATGGCCGAAGCGATACCTGCAAGCTCACGCTGATCGCTCCCGCCACTGCCAGACTTCAGCCCTTGCACCAGCGATCGTTCAAACGGAACCCGCAGATAGCCGTACAGTCGTGCCGCGACGTGTCCTTCCCGAAACGCGTCTTCATCGATGTCCATCACTTCGGACTCGCGGCACCTGCCACCCAGTTCAGAGAGAAAACGAGCCGCAAGCTCGCCTGCCGCACGCGGACTCGTCGCGAAAACCGATGAGTGCATCTTGACGCCCGTCGGAATTCCCAGAACGGGAATTTCCATACCGACCGCCTCGACGATGTTCCGTGCGGTTCCGTCTCCCCCCGCAAAAAGCAGCAGGTCGACACCTGCCTCCACGATCGCTCGCGCCGCTCGGATCGTATCCTGGGCCGCGCCGGTCGCTGGGTCCGCCAGCTCGACCTCGATTGTCTCGATCCCGCTCGACCGCGCCACCGCTGCGCCCAGCGTCCCAGGAGGAGCGAGCACGAGCACGTCGCTTCCCAATCGCTCTCGAAGCATCGCCAGCGCAACCTCGGCACGCGCACCCGACAGCGGCGTCGCGCCCAGCTCTCGGGCACGCGCGGCCGCTTCAGGCCCATCGGTTCCTTTGAGACCGACCCGTCCGCCCATCCCGGCAATGGGGTTCACGATCAAGCCAGCGCGCGGTTGCTCCTTCACGCCGATGCCTCAGTCTCTCGATCGATCCCGCTCCGGCTCAACACCAGAAAACTCCGGTCACGCCGGCCGGGTATTGGTAACGCCCGCTTCGTTTTCACCGTACTTCCGTTTCCAACCACGCCACGTCATCGCCCACTGCGTCGGCGAATCGAGCGCGGCCTCGTGTATTCGGTGCATCGACGACTGATACGGCGCATTCTGAACGAGCTCTGGATTCTCGCGAGCCTCGGAATCGATATGCGTCAACACATCCCGATACTCCTCGAGGTCGCGCATAGACCAGCTTTCTGATGGTTCGAGTGTGAAGGGCTCCGGAATGATCATCGGGTGATGACTGGTGAAATACCCCTGCAACCCGAAGTCCACCATTCTGCGGCGCACGTCCTCGGACGAGACCCCCGTCTCCTCGAAGAGCGGCTGCCAGCTATAGCGCACTTCCTGCAGCCGGTGACCCGGCGCGTCGTAGCTGATCGCAACCCCGGGGATCTCTTTCAGCAATGACTGCAGGTAGTTGTTGTTGAGCACCGCGGTCTCGGCCACCTGTCGCAACCCATCGCTTCCGTGCGCCAGGATCCAGGCATACGAGCGCAACACGGCCTGCAAATTGCCATGGAACGATCGGACCTTGCCGATGCTATCCGGCCGGTCGTAGTCCCAGTAGTAGCGCACGCCGTCGAACTTGACCATCGGGGCAGGAAGATACTTCGCAAGCTCTTCCGTGCAGCCGCCCGCCCCACACGATCCACCGGTCGAGCCATGCGGCACCGAAAACGTCTTGTGCAGATTGAACTGGCAGAGATCGAACCCATTCTCCCGTGCCCGAGTAATCCCCAGGATGCCGTTTGCATTTGCCTGGTCATACGCGCAAAGTCCGCCCGCTTCGTGCACGATTCGAGTGAACTCCTCGACGTGCGGGTTGAAGATGCCGGTGTCTTCCGGATTGGTC
>JBBQPB010000020.1:0-13580 GCA_038331435.1 Thermomicrobiales bacterium
AATGGCATTTGGCATCTCGGCCAGTTGCGGGGCACGAGTGAGCTTGTCGTCGAAACTCGAAACGAAGAAGACTGGGCGAATGCATGGAAGGCACACTACAAACCGGTGCGGGTAGGAACGCGCGTGGTGGTGCGTCCCCCCTGGCAGGAATACGATCCGACGGGTGACGATCTGGTTGTCCTGCTCGATCCTGGCATGGCATTTGGGACGGGTACACATCCCACTACGCAGATTGCGTTGCGGTTGCTTGAAACTCTCGAGTTGACCGATCGAACCGTTTTCGATGTCGGAACCGGTTCGGGCATCATTGCCATTGCCGCCGCCAAACTTGGCGCCAGCAAAGTCGATGGGGTCGATATCGACGCGGTTTCGGTGCGCCAGGCCCAGACGAACATCGACTTGAACGACGCGCGACCGACCGTCTCCATCTGGCAGTCAGCTATGGAACCGAATGAAGGCGCAGTACCGGTGTATGACATCGTGGTTGCCAACATCATTGCGCGTGTGCTGGTAGAGATCTCGGAGCGAATCGTCGCATCAGTTGGCCCGAATGGGCCCCTGATCCTGAGTGGAATCATCGACTCGAAAGAGAAATCGGTGATCGAACGATACCGCGCCCTGGGCTTCGAGCTGGTCCACCGTCAACAAATCGAAGACTGGATCGGCCATATCTGGCGCCGCACCGAAACAGGCGTGTCATAACGTGATAGAATCGTCTGTTTGCCGGTCGACGAACTGGCTAGCGGATTCTCCCCACGCAGTAAGTGAGAACAAGCAACTGTGGCCCCGAAAGTCAGTCAGCTTACCAATCGACGTGTCGACCTTGCTCCGGAGGTTCCCGGGCTTATCGCAGGGGTGGCCGATGGATCGCTCGCAGATACGCTGGGTCTCCGGGCGGGGGATCGAATTGTGTCGGTGGGCGGGCGACCCGTCATTGACTTCATCGACTTTCAATTTCACGCTCAATCCGAATCGGTGTCTATCGAGATAGCACGTGGAGACAGCGTCGAGCTGCTGGATCTGGAGCTCGAAGGGGACGAATATTGGGGCATCACGTTTGCCGATGCCACCTTCGACGGGGTGCGCATATGTGAAAACTCATGCCCGTTCTGCTTTATCAAACAAATCCCCAAGGGTATGCGTCGTTCTCTGTACGTGATGGACGATGACTTTCGCTATTCGATGCTCTATGGCAGCTTCGTAACGCTGACCAATCTGAACGAAGACGACTGGCAACGAATCGAATCCGAACGCATCAGTCCATTGCACGTTTCTGTACATGCCACCAACCCCGAGCTACGTGTCGCTCTGGTCGGCAATCCAAAGGGAGCGAATATTCTCGACGATCTCGCACGGCTCGACGCCGCCGGGCTCGACTTCCACGCCCAATTAGTGCTTTGCCCGAATGTGAACGACGGCGAGGAGCTGGATCGCTCGCTCACCGACCTGAGTCAGTTCGAGCGGTTGCGTTCGATCGCTGGTGTACCAGTTGGATTGACGCGATTTGGACTCGAGCGGCAGAGCAAACAGCTTCGAAATTCTCGCGATTGCATGCGGATGCTTCCGACCAGCCGGATCGAGGTGCGCCGTTACGAGCCGTGGGAAGCAGAAGCGGTCATCGAACAGTCACAGGCATGGCAGCGGCGATTTCGTTCCGAACGAGGAGAGACGTTCTACTATCTCGGCGACGAGTTCTATCTGATGACCGGCCGCGAAGTTCCTGGCGCCTCGAAGTACGACGGATTTCCCCAGATCGAAGACGGTATTGGTATTACCCGTCATCTGTTAGAGAACCTCAGCGGCCTTTTGCGCCGGACCAGCCCAGAACGTTTGCGAGGCGCGCAAGGTATCGTCGCGTGCGGCACGCTTATCGGTGACACGATGCGCCGGGCAGTCGGCCAGATGAACGAACGGACCGGCACCGAACTCGATGTCGTCGTGGTCGAAAATAACTATTTTGGTCACGAGATCAACGTCTCGGGATTGCTCTCAGGGCAGGACTTCATGGGAGCGTTGGCGGGAAAAACGAACGGAAAACCAGTCTATATCACCAGCCGGGCAATCTCAGACCGCACGCACACGTTGATCGATGATATGACGCTGGCCGATCTTGCGACAGCAATCGGTTCCCCAATGGTTCCGACCCTGACATTCTCAGATGTAGCGGCCGATTTGCGTCGCCGCCGGGGCCTGATCGCGGCATAGCACCGCCGGAGCCGGCCACCAATTTGTCAACATGATATGCGTTTCGAACACCCGAGCACCGCGGGGAACACTTCGTGCTGGACCGCGGAAATTGATCCTCAGTTCAGGTCAACCCGGCAACTCGACTAACGTTCTGCGGGCTTTCGGCGAAGGAGCTCCAGCAGGACTGCAGCGCCAGAAAGTGCGCCTGTCAATACCAGCGCATCCCCGAGTCGATAGGGTCCGTTGACATCGGGGCGTCCTGGCGGTGGTTGATAGGTTCGCATCTTCCACCAGAGGATGACGGTCTCGCCCATCGCGCGCGCAATGACCTTCGGGTTGCCGCCGGTCGCTTCACCGGCGATACGCGGGAAGTGGCGCACCCCAACTTGTTGCAGGCGCGCGCCTTGGCGACGCGCCTTCGCCTGAATTTCAGTGTTGATCAGCGCTCCCGGCGACGAGAGCTGGAGCGATCGAATGAGATCTCCGTCGAAGATCTTGAAGGCGCAATCGATGTCGCGCAGGTGGACGCCAAAAAACACGCGCACAACGATATTGAAAACTTCGGCAAACACTCGCCTGTGAAGTTCGTCCTGCCGCATCATGCGGAACCCGGCCACGATCTCGTGCGTGGCGATAAAGGGGTAAAGGCGCTCGATATCGGCAATATTGAACTGCCGATCGGAATCCATGAACATGACATAATTTCCAGTGGACGCCTCGAATCCCGACGTCAAAGCGCCGCCGTATCCTCGGTTGCTTCTATGATGAATCGGTCTGACTCGAGGGTCTTCCTGTGACAACCCATCGATGATTGCGCCGGTGCGATCACGCGATCCATCGTTGACGACAATCACTTCGAAATTGTCGAAATAGTTCGGAAGCACGTTCAGCGCATGCCGAATGACTGGTTCAATATTTTCAGCTTCGTTATGAGCGGGAAGGACCAAAGAGAACGAGCCGATTGCGGCTCGTCTCTCCGGGGATATTTCCACGTCAGGTGCAGACAGCAGAGTGGTCGTCACAGCAGCGTCACACTCGAGCCTATCCAGCCATATCCGGGCTTACCTTGAACACGTCACCACGGGCGTAGAAGTTGGTGACCCAATCGTCATCCACCACGACGCTGCCGTCTGCTCCATAAACAGTGCGGTAGTACGTGATGTCGAGCCCGGGCGCGGCCCATTCGCTCTGAACGACACTCCCGGCCGGCAGCGTCGGATCGACGACTTGACTGGACGCCAGTGGATCGTAGGTGGCGCCGTAAATCGGATCGGACACATCGACAGTGTAGCCAAGATCGGCACCGTAGATGATGACAAACACGCGCGGGTAATCCACGTACGATTCGACGAGTATCCAGGAATCGCTCGGATTTTCGAAGCGGAAGTCCCCGCCGCCGAACGGGTCACCTTCCGGCTGCATGATGGAAGCATCCAGGCCAGCCGTCCAATCATCCAGCTCATAGAATCCGAGTCGCCAGCGATGCGGCCATCCCTCGACAATCGGCATTCCGGAAAAGAATGCGGCCCGAAAAACCGTGGTCGAGACCTGGCAAATGCCTCCGCCGTAATCACGGCCAATCTTTTCACCATCGATTACCTGGCCTTCGACAAAGCCAAGCTCAGGGCCAATGACGCCGATCGAATGATTGAATGAAAAGGTGCCATGCGGCGGGACCAGCGTGCCATTCAACAGCTCAGCTCCTACCTGGATATTAATGGAGCGCGCGTCATCGGAGCCGTCGAAGTTCGACGATCCGACACCCAGTTTCGTCGTGATCCCGAGGGAGGACAGATTATTGCCGTCGACCTCTGGTTTCAGAATGGTGACGGGAATTTCGACGGCCTCGTGGTTTCCGAGAAACGATGCGCTCACCAATTCGGCCATCGCTTGCGGACGAATCTTGGCGCCATCGACGCTTGCTTCGATCGCTTTGAGCTTGGATCCGTCCCACGCTACCTTGGCATTCTCTGGATCGGCATCGACGCTTGGTGAGAACTGTCCCTCGAGCCACGCTGCCAATCCATCCTGGTCGATGGCGATGGAAATCGCGTCGGCGCCTGTCTTGCCTGGATCGATCGCCGTAGAGACGAACTTGCCGAACTCTTCCGGTGCGATCGTCCAGCTCTGTCCGCCGTAGGTGACTTTTACCGGAGCACTGAGGGCGGTGCCGAGGCTGTTCTTGACCGATTCGAGATCTACGTCATGAACGGACGGAAGCTTATCCACGGTTGGAAGCGCTTGGGTCGGCGCTTGCATGGTCTGAAGGCTGGTTAATAGGGTGGTTTGCAGGGCAATCTGATCAACGATCGTGCCATTCGCTTCCGGTATTACCGTGATCTTTCCGTTCTCGACGGTCAGCTCGGCATCGTGCGGAATGAGATTGATCTGTTGATCGACCGAAAGACTCCACTGTCGCATCGTTTGGGGGTCGATGGTCAGTTGAATTGGCAGATCGTGGTCACCACTCAGACTGGAGACCGCAGAGCCCAGCCGATCGGTACTCGAATCCTCACGACCGATCGCCATTGCTTGCTCAATCGACGCATCGAGATCGACTTTGACTCCCAACTCTGCAAGCGTCGGCGCCCAGTGCTGATCGAATCCGTCGAAGTAGGCCCGCTGCGATGTTATTTCATCGGCCTTGGCCTGAATTGCGGCAGCGGCCTCGGCATTGTTCAATCCGCCGACATTGATGCCGCCAACGTGTACACCGGGATAGATTTGATCAGCATAGGCAACGCGGAACGCAAAAAGCGAACCGGCCCCGGCAATCGCGATCAATGCGAGGGCCAGCACGATACGGCTACCTATATGACCGATTGTTCTGGAGGCTGGCTGTGCAGTCGATCCGGTACCGAAGGGCCAGATGCCATCGAACGAAGCACTGGAGGACTGGGTAAGGGGTTTTTGTGCCAACGAGTTATCCCTGAATGCGGCCGGCGCGAAACGGGTCGCACAGCCCTTCCCACTTACGAAAGCGAAGTCGCCTCGCTCGGCAATGCTAGCACATCAATCGAAGCCGAACCCGTCCTAATTGAATGGCATCTCCGCAAGTCAGCGACACCTGGGTGGTGACTGGGCGTCCGTTCACCATGGTGCCGTTTCGACTGCCCAGATCCTCGATGGCCCAACCGCCATCGATCGGTCGCAGCATAGCGTGATGGGCGGATACGGACGTGTCGTCGAGTACAACGCGCGCCGATTCGGCCCGTCCCAGCGTTGCGACCCCCTGGATGTCGAACACTAACCCCTCGGCAACCGTCGATCCGTCCTCTCCGGCAATGGCGATAAGCTCGGCTCTTGGCTGAGGCTGGCGAATACGCGATCCAATTGCCATTGGTTGCTGAAGCTCGTTCATCGTCACGCGAATGACAAGATAGAGAAACCCAAGCAAGGAAAGCGCAAAGAGAATGCGGACAACCTGATAAAGCGTGTCGCTGGTGAACTCCATCTTTAGCAATTTTCGCCAGGCGGGCTCATCACAGTTCGCGCCAAAACCGGCAAATCGTGGTTCCAAGCATGATTTGGTCGCCAGACTCAATCAATTGCGAGCCCATGAGTTGCAAACCGTTGACAAAGGTCCCATTCAAGCTTTGTCGATCGACAACGGTCACCGTCCATTGGGTTGAATGAATCTCGGCGTGGAAGCGGGAAACCTCCGCGCTATCGATGACCAGATCGTTACTCAGGTCCCGACCTATCGAGATGATTTGCTTGCGAATGGGGAAGACAGCACCAGTCGCTGGGCCGCTGCAAATCTCGATGTATCCAGACGAGCCGGCTGCCCGTTGGCTGGCGACTTCGAACGCTTCGGTCCTCCCAGGATCGGAAAACCGAACAGGAGTTGGGTCGTTCTCGGCTATCGTCGAGCGCACCTCGAACCGTCCCGGGCGCACCGATTCGTCACGCTCGAAGTGCACGCGAGTTACGCCCACCGTGGTCAGATTCGCAGCAAGCGCCAGCTCGTCGAGCCATTCCGAAAGCTCGTCTGCCAGTACTCGGCCATGATCCTGGTAGGGCTGAAAGTCGGCCGGGTTGATCAGCACCGTGAAGTCGTTGGGTGCCACTCTGCCTCGTACCGTCACTATGCTGCCGGAGGTCAGCTCGCGCTTGAGACGCTTTCCGATCTCGGCCGGTTGCACCGTGCGCTTGAACATCATCGCAACGGGCCGCTCGACGATAAATTCCAGTGAGTTCTCGATGTGGGTGAATGGTCGCAGTCGCATAACGATTTCTACGGCGAAGCACGCATGATGCATGTCCTGACACGGCTGCAGGCTGCTCTGCGAGCGTCCGTGCGAGTATAGTGCGACAGTCTTACTGTCTATCCCCAGGTGGCGTCAGAAGCAGGGAATCGCTTGAATAAACCGGCACAAATCGGCGCTTCGATCTTGACTGCGGACTGGCTGAATCTGGGCGAAGAAATACGCCGCGGAGAAGCTGCGGGCGTCGATTTCTTTCATCTCGACATCATGGACGGCATGTTCGTTCCGAATATAACCTTCGGGCCGATCATGGTGGAAACGCTGCGGCGAGTGACCAATTTCCCGCTGGATGTGCATTTGATGATCGAGGCTCCCGAGCGGTATCTGGATGCGTTTGCCGATGCCGGCGCTACTACGCTGACGATTCACACCGAAGCTACCAGGCATTTGCAATCCGCGCTGCAATTGCTGAAACAGCGGGGCGTACGCGTCGGGGTTTCGATTAATCCGGCCACTCCGCTCGTAATGCTCGAAGAAGTCTTGCCTATCGTTGACCAGATCCTGATCATGAGTGTCAACCCAGGCTTCGGGGGGCAGACGTTTATCCCCGGGTCATTGCGCAAGATCGAGCGAGCGCGCGAAATGATCGAGCGGCTGAATCCGAAGTGCAATTTAGAAGTAGACGGTGGTATCAAAGCCAGCAACATCGCTAAGGTACGGAGCGCGGGAGCTGATATGTTCGTTGTCGGATCCGGTGTCTTCAATCCCGATGCCTCCGTTGCCGACTCGGTTGCGCTTCTGCGCGAAGCACTGGCAAACGTAGACTCTTGATTTCGTCTGTGATGTAAGGAAGCACCCTACGTGTCCAGCTCACTTCAGTTAGTAGTGGAACAACCTCTACGTTTCAGCACGGACGCATTTCGGGCCAGCGATTTAGGCACTGCCCAATCGGCCGTACTGCTTGGCGAGATCTCGCTGATCGATGCCGGAATGACCGCGCAACCTGCAACGCTGATGGCGGTTGCAACCGACCATGCCGAGGGGGCCGGGAGCGAACGGGCCGAGCGCGCGCTGGAGTCGTTTCGGACCGCGGTTATCGATGGAACGCAAACCGATATGGCTGCTCGTTTGAAAAGCGCGTTTCGAACCGCCAACGCTGATGTCTACGGGACCGATCCGGGAGAGATCTCGATGGTCGCGCTCGTCGCACGCGGTAAGTACGCGTCGTTCGCGACCGTGGGAGACAACCAGGCATTTCTCTATCGCGCGGATCGCATCAATCAAGTTACCCGAAATCAACGCAACGAGCGAAGTAGTGGGCGGCGAAGCGAGCAGCGCACGCTTGAAGCGCAAGCGGTGTCACAGTTTCTGGGTTTTCAGGAGCGGCTCGAAAGCCGTTTGCCGACAATTTTCGACATGACCTTGTTGCCGCTCGACGCGGTTGCCCTGGTTAGCGGAGTGATGGCGGATTCGCTCTCGGCCAGCTCGACTACCAGCGCGCTGGCCGCACCTGGCCAGACGTTCTCAGGGTTGATCGAACGGCAAGTGTCGGCACTATCCGATCATTCGGGTGCCGCGACGGTGCTGGAGGTTCTGCCGGTACGCGAGCCGATGCCGGAACCGCCTGCTGAAATGCTGACCACACCGACCTACCTGCCGTATGTCCTGATTGCGCTGGTCGTTCTAACGAGTCTGATCCTGGCAATCTGGTACTTCTTCCTGTAGCGGCCATGCGGATCGTCGACGCACACGTCCATATTTTCCCCGACGAGATCGTCCAGCATCGCGAGCGATTTATTGCTCGCGATCGCTGGTTCGCACAACTCTATGCCCCGGAACGCGCCCAACTGGCGACGATGCATGACCTGGTCGCGAGCATGGAAGGTGCTGGCATCGATCTCTCGATCGCCTGCGGGTTCCCGTGGACGGATCAAGGGCTCTGCCGCTATCACAATGACTACCTTTGCGAAGCGTCCCGCATCTATCCCGACCGGATCGCGTGGTTAGCGATCGCGTCGCCGATGGCCGGCGAAGGTGCGGCACGCTCGCTAAGCGAGGCTTTCGACGACGGCGCCAGTGGCCTCGGCGAACTCAATGCCGATGCGCAAGGGTTCGACCTAGACGACCCGGAGCAACTCGCGCCGATACTCGAAATTTGCCAGGTGCGGGATAAACCAGCCATGTTCCACGTTTCAGAGCCTATTGGGCACGATTACCCCGGTAAGGGCGCCTCGACCCCCGCTCGCATGCTGAACGTGCTGCAACTCTTTCCCGGTCTGCGCGTCGTGGCAGCGCATTGGGGTGGGGGATTGCCGTTCTACGAACTCATGCCGGAGGTTAGGGCTGCCACCGCACATCTGGCCTATGACTCGGCTGCATCGACGTATCTCTACGATCACAAGGTCTTCGAGACCGTCGTCGAACTGGTAGGAGAGCACCGCGTGCTGTTTGGGTCGGACTACCCGGTCCTCAAGCAACTTCCGCTGCTCAACAAGTGCAAATCGCGGCCCGGATTTTCGGATTCCACGCTGGCCGCTATGCTGGGTGAGAATGCGGTCCGAATTTACGGACTCGAGGAGAAATTCACATGATCGCCGGATTGCTGGGAGCCATCGAATCGAAGCGGTCCGACGCATTGCTGGTCAATGTCTCTGGTGTGATCTACCGAGTCGGCACCGCGACATCGACGCTGAGTGCGGTGGGGGGTGCCGGAGACAGCGTACGGCTCTTCACCTATTTGCTCGTGCGTGAGGACATCCTCGCGCTGTATGGATTTGCTACGCAGGACGAGCTCGATCTCTTCGAAGCCCTCATTTCGGCAAGTGGTGTCGGCCCCAAGACAGCCTGCGCGGCGCTTTCGCGTTTCCAGCCCGATCAGTTGCGCGAGGCGATCCACCAGGGGAACACGCAACTCTTTGCGACGGTGCCCGGTATCGGTGCGAAGACAGCAGCACGGCTGATCGTCGATCTCAAAGGCAAGTTGCCGGAACCAGCGGCGGGTTACTCGGGCGCAAGTGCAGCCGACGATGATGTGGTTGCTGCGCTTCGCGCGCTGGGATATTCGGCGGCCGAAGCCATGGCGGCTGCAGTCAGGGTCGAATCGACACAAGCGATGACGAGTGAGGAGCGCGTTATTGCCGCGCTCCGTTTCATCAACGAGAACTAATCGGGCGCGATCCTTTCCAACCGAAGCTCGATGGCGCGAGCATGGGCGCCCAAGCCTTCCGCTTTGGCCAGTGCAACTGTGGCAGGGCCAAGCCGGTTGAGTGCGCGCTCATTCGCCGCCGCGAGGCTGATCACTTTGGTGAAATCTCCAACATGGATTGGTGAAAAGAAACGTGCGGTCCCGCCGGTTGGCATCACGTGGCTCGGACCCGCCGTGTAATCGCCCAACGCCTCGGGACTTCCTTCGCCAACAAAGATTCCACCAGCGTGCTTCACGAGTGGCACCGCGTCCCAGGGGTTCTTGAGCAAGAGGCAGAGGTGTTCCGGCGCGTAGAGATTCGCCAGCTCGATTGCTTGCCCGACCGATTCGACCACCGCGATCACGCCATTCGCCGCGAGCGATTCTCGCGCAATCGATTCGCGTGCGAGCTGCGAAACCTGGATGGTCAGCTCGGTTTGAACGTGCAGCGCCAGTCGCTGACTGGTCGTTATCAGGATGGCACTGGCCATTCCGTCATGCTCGGCTTGCGCAAGCATGTCTGCCGCCGTGAGACGTGGATCGGCAGACGCATCGGCCACGACCACGGTTTCGGTCGGGCCGGGGAGCTGGTCGATAGCGACTTGCCCGAATACCTGTCGCTTGGCAAGCACCACGAAAATGTTGCCCGGGCCAAAGACCTTATCGACCCGCGGAACCGATTCGGTACCATAGGCGAGTGCCGCAATCGCCTGAGCGCCGCCGACCTGGATGAATCGATCGACTTTGGCCACGTGCGCCGCCGCCAGGATGAGCGGCGAAACGCCGCCGGCGCCCGGTGGTGAGGCGACGACGATTTCCTCGACGCCAGCAACCCGTCCGGGAACGGCGGTCATCAGCAGGGAAGACGGATAGACCGCCGTTCCTCCGGGGGCATACACCCCAATCCGTTCGAGCGGGAGAACGATTTGTCCCAGTGCCCCTTCTGGCCCGAAGTCGATCCAGGAGGTGCGCTTTTGCTTTTCATGGAAGCTGCGAATCTGATCGGCAGCAAGAATCATCGCCGCTTGAAGCTCGGCATCGATGGTGTCGAATGCCTTCTCCCACTCCCATTTCGGTACTTCGATCCGATCGAGCTCGACACGGTCGATAACCCGTGAGTAGTGCAGAAGTGCCTCGTCGCCGCGCGATTGCACGTCAGCGATGATCCGACCTACGACCTGCTCGGCGGTAAGCGGTTCGCCGAAGACACGTTCGATTCCCTTGCGAGCGCCCTCGGAGAGCTCGAGCACTTCCAGCCCGCCTTTTCTACGCAGGGCTTCGTGCGCTGCGTCGTATCCATGCACGACGCGTATCGAAACCGGGTTACTCATGCGCGTAGCCGTCCATCGACTTGTTGTTTCAGCGTTCGCTCGATCTTGGCGCGTACCTTGACCAGGTCGTCGTCTGTGAGTGCTCGGCCCGGCGATGTGAAGGTCAGCCGGTATGCGAGACTCTTGTTCTCTGTACCAATCTGCTCGCCGCGGAAAACATCAAAGAGCACCAGGTCGGTCAGCATCTGGCCCGCGCTACCGCGAATGGCGGCTTCGACATCGGCTGCGGCGCGCTCGTCGCTCACGACGACCGCCAGGTCCTGCTCGACTGGCAAAAACTTCGGGGTTGAGATCCTCGCCTTGTTGCTTTGCGAGAGTTCGACCAGGGCCTCGGCATCGATTTCAGCCACACTCACCCGGACGCCCTCGATGCCGA
The DNA here is from genome assembly GCA_038331435.1 of Thermomicrobiales bacterium. GTDB lineage: Bacteria > Chloroflexota > Chloroflexia > Thermomicrobiales > UBA6265 > JAMLHN01. The sequence goes on from JBBQPB010000020.1 coordinate 11,287, forward strand.
AAGCCGCGGACACCGTGGGATGGAGTTCACCGATAACGCCGATGGAGCGATCGCCGGAAATCACCCGTGCCGTCCGGCCGGGATGAAGTCCGGCGACAGTCGTTGCCTCGAACGTCACATCGCGCACATTGACCTGCGACAGCGCTTCTTCGACAACACCCTTGAGATCGTAAAAGTCGAGCTGTCCGGTTGTCGCAAAACGATCGAGGTCGTCGCGATTGCCCGCCATTGCAATTCCGAGCGTTTGAATTTCAGTCGGCAGTTCGTTGCGACCGGCAGGCAAATACACCCGCGCAAGCTCGAAGAGTGAGACACGGTCCTGATGTCGCAGATTCGACGCAAGCGTCTCGAGCAATGCTGGAATGAGCGTGTTTCGCAGATATGGTCGTTCCGCGTTAAGCGGATTGACCAAACGGACCAACGTTTCGATGGGACGCGGCGTGAGCAGACCTACATCTCCAGCTCCTGAGCCGAACGTGGAGAGCATTGCTTCTGAAGCCGTGATGTAGGTGACCATCTCGCTCGCTCCCGAGGCGGTCAACACCTGGCGCAGTTTGGTCTGAAGCAGAAAGTTCGGATCGCGCACGACTGTCACTGCCTGGCCGACCGGCAGCGTGGCCGGCACCTTGTCATAGCCCATGATCCGGCCGACTTCCTCGACGATGTCTTCGGGAATGGAAACGTCGCTGCGGAAGGTGGGAATCGTCACCGTCAGCTCCCAACCGTCGCCCGATTCGGAAATGATCGGAGCGAATTCGAGATCAGTCAAAACACGTTCTACGTGGCTGGCCGGGAAGCCAATTCCTAGCAGCCGCTCGATGCGATTGAAGTCCATGGTGAGTGTGCGCGGTTCCACGGGCGACGGATACACGTCCGCGATTTCGACGACTTCCGCTCCCGGTGACACCTCCAACAGCAGCTCGAGTGCGCGAGCAATGCCAGTACTGGCAAGATTCGAATCGACCCCTCGCTCGAACCGCGCGGATGCATCACTCCGTAGCTTCAGCAGCCTGGAGGTGCGGCGCACTGGTTTCATGCCGAACGTCGCGCTTTCGAGAAGAATGGTCGTGGTGCCGGCGGAAACCTCCGAGTCGGTACCACCCATCACGCCCGCCAGCGCGACCGCACGATCGGCATCAGCTATGACGAGCATCTCCGCATCGAGTGTGCGCTCGACATGATCGAGGGTTTCCAGCTTCTCACCCTCCACCGCGCGCCGGACTACGATGCGTCTACCGTGCAGATGGTCTGCGTCGAACGCATGCAGAGGTTGACCGTATTCGAGCATGACGTAGTTCGTGACATCGACAATGTTGTTGATCGAGCGGACTCCGGCCTGGTTGAGCCGGCGGGCCATCCAGGCGGGGGAGGGACCGACTTTCACGCCTTTGATGACGGCGCCGATGTAACGAGCGCAGAGATCGGGCGCCTCGACAGTAATCAGTTCACTTTTTGCCACGGGTATGGAATCGAGTTGAATACTTGACGGTTTGGAGAGTTGCTGGTGGTAAAGCGCGGCCACTTCACGCGCAACCCCGAGCACCGAAAAGTCATGCGCAAGATTTGGCGTAATCTCGAATTCGAGCACGGTGTCGCCAAAATACTCCTGCAATGGCAGTCCCACCGGAGCGTCGTCCGGCAGCACGAGAATGCCTTCGTGTTCCTCGGACATGCCTAACTCTTTCTCGGAACAGACCATGCCCTCGGACATGACCCCCCGGATCTTTCCCGGTTTGAGCGTCTTATATTCACCGGAATCACTGTGCCCATCGATCAGCCGAGCTCCCGCGAGGGCCAGCACGACTTTTTGGCCGGAGGCAATGTTCGGAGCGCCGGTGACCACGATGAGCTGATGTTCTCCAGCCTGGACATCGGCAAGCACCAGCCGATCGGCGTCGGGATGACGCTCGATGTTGTTGACATAGGCGGTAAAGACCTTGTCCCAGCCGGCGCCAATGATGTCGATTTTCTCGACTTCCAGCCCGGCCAGCGTCAGGCGACGGGCGAGCTCGACCGCATCGGCCTCTATTTCCACAAATTCATTGAGCCACTTGAGTGGAACCCTCACGCTGTCACACTCCCGGTCCCAACGGTCTTTGCCGCGAATTGCTGCAGGAAGCGCAGATCGTTTCCTGCGAAGGCACGGACATCGTCGACTCCGTGCCGCATCATGACCATTCGCTCGATTCCCAGCCCGAAGGCAAAGCCAGAATATTTGTCAGCGTCATAGCCAACCGCCTCCAGTACCTTGCGATGCACCATGCCGGCGCCACCCATCTCTAGCCAGCCGGAAT
>JBBQPB010000021.1:0-13205 GCA_038331435.1 Thermomicrobiales bacterium
GGTTCGATCATGAGGGCTTCTGGCACGATCAGGGGGAAATACGTGGTCGGAGGATGGACTCCGAAGTCCAGCAGCCGTTTGGCGATATCGACTGCCTTGACCCCTTCGGCCTTCTGACGCCGAGCGGAGAGGACCACCTCGTGCATACACGTTCGATCGACCGCCACGTCGTAGGCGTCTTCCAGGCGCGCTTTCATATAGTTGGCATTGAGGACAGCATCTGAGCTGATCTGGCGAAGACCGTCCTCGCCGTGCATGCGGATGTAGGTCAGTGCACGCACGAACATACCGAAATTGCCATGGAAGGAATGCAGACGCCCGATCGATTTTTCGGGCCTGAACCATGCGTACCTGATCTCGTCATCGACTTCTTTCGCGCGAACCAGAGGGCCGGGCAGGTAATCAGCCAGTATTTCGGCCACGCCCACAGGACCTGATCCCGGGCCACCACCGCCGTGCGGGGTCGAAAAGGTTTTGTGCAGATTGAAGTGCATTACATCGATCCCAAGGTCGCCTGGGCGGGCGTATCCGAGAATCGCGTTGAAGTTCGCACCGTCGTTATAGACAAGGCCGCCCGCTTCGTGGACGATATCGATGACTTCCTGAATCTGCTCATCCCAGAGTCCGAGCGTGTTCGGGTTGGTGATCATCAGCCCAGCGGTCTTCGGTCCCACCTTGCCACGCAACGCTTCGACATCGACATTGCCGCGTGCGTCTGATGGAATCGTGACGACATCGAATCCGGCCAGCACGGCGGTCGCAGGATTGGTGCCGTGTGCTGAATCCGGAACCAGCATCTCGGTCCGCTCGGTATTGCCGTGGTCCTGGTGGTATGCACGGATGACGAGACAACCCGTAAGCTCACCCTGCGCGCCAGCAGCTGGCTGCAAGGTAACTTCCGAGAAACCCGAAATCTCGGCCAGCATATCCTGTAGCTCGCACATGAGCTGCATCGCGCCCTGGCTGGTTTCTTCGGTTTGCAATGGATGCAGGTGCGCGAAGCCTGGCAGGCGAGCAACGCTCTCGTTGATGCGCGAGTTGAACTTCATCGTGCAGGAGCCGAGCGGATAGATGGCGATGTCGATCGCGTGGTTTTTCTGGCTCATGCGAGTGAAATGTCGCACGACGTCGATCTCGCTGACTTCGGGCCAGGCGAGCTCGTCACGCGCGAGATCGGCGGGAATGGCATAGTCGGGAACGGTGGAGGCGGGAAAGGTTACACCGCGGCGGTGCGGGCGGCTAAGTTCGAATATCGTTGGCTCGACGGTCATTCGCTGAAGTTACCCTTCCTGCAGGTGCTGATTTGCGTGCCGGAGAATCCGGTTGGTCCGGTGCGCGCATGTTCGAATTATGCCGCATGCGATTGCATGGGAAACTGGCATTTGTACTTGGCGCGATGATAGAGCATCCACAACGCGCTCAACGATTTTGATTTGCCCGAGGAACGCCTCTTCAATGAATCCCTATCTTTCATTTTCCATTGCGATGTGTGCCGTGGTGTTCGTAGCGCTGGCGGGCACCGCTTATCTGGCGTCCTACTTCAACCGCCGGTCGAAGAAGGATATGGAGCTGGCGCTCCAGCCGTTGGCTGACGTCGTAGATGGGGATGTCGATGTCGAAGACGGTCACGTTACCGGACGGTATCTCGGCCAGCTGGCCGAAGGCAAAGTTGCCTCGATGCCTGGTGGGATGAGCCGCATCTTTCTCACTTCGATCGTCGAAGGCGCCGGCGGTCAGCCATGGGAATGGACCCTGACGAGATCGAAGGAGCCGGGGGGACCCGATGTATCGCGCTTCACTTCCGACATTTCCGGCGTTACCGAACGCATCGAGCCGATCCTGCTGCCGCTCAAGGACGATGCGGACCTGGCGGGGATCTGGTTTCGGATCGACTACGACCCAACCAGCGGGATGCTCACGATGACGCGGCCCATGCGGGTACGGCGGGATATCCCCGGTGCGGAAGCGTTTCAACGGTCTCTGGATGCGCTGATTGCCGCCGCACGTGAGAACCGGTCGGCTCAGACGCCAGAGCTGGCTTCGGCCTGATTGGGAGCGCGACTCTTCGCAAGACCATCCATCGGATTGTTGTTGCCGAAGACATTTGGAGCCGCAATGTCCCACCATGCACCGGCGCCGTACCACCCGTAGGCGGCACACATGAACCCAACCACCAGATCGGTGACATAGTGCTCACCCATATAGACCAGCGCGAAGCCCATCAGCGTGGTGTAAATCACCGCGAGATAGCCCCATTTTTTGCCAAAGGCGAAGGCTGGGAAGATGAGTAATGCCGTGAAGGCCAAATGCATCGAAGGCATCGCCGCTCTCGGATTCGACTCACCGATAACGGCATAACTGGCTTCGTAGATTCCTCCGCCTAACTCTTTGCCGACCGACTCCATGACGCGATAGACGACCGCGGCCGAGGGAGAATTGATGGGTTCGGGCGCCAGCCATGGCGGGTTCGTGGGAATCAGGAAGTAGATGGCGAGTCCGATACCCAGCATAAGCGTCATTCCGCTAAAGAAGCGTAAAAAAAGCTCGGGTCTTTTGTACCAGATGATGATGGCGAAAACGTGCGGAATGATGAAATAGGACCAATGGATCCCAGTCAGAAAGAAATCGAGCGGTCCGGGATGACCGGGTGTGAAGAAGCGATCCTGCAGGCGCACGGTGGGCAGTCGATCGTTGAATAGCTGCCGCTCGAAGTCAGGAACGTAGAGATTCACCGTTCGTGCAAAGATGGTCTCGTCTGCCAGCGAGCGGCCCGCGGTAAAGAGAAACCAGACCCCGGCATAGGGGATAAAGCCGATCAGGAACGCTTTCGTCCGTCCGACCGGCACCACCAGTACGCCCAGAATGAACAGCAGTCCCCACCCAAGAAATCCGCGATTGGTGTAATAGGAGACGACCATCAGGACGATAGCGACGACAAGTCGAAGAAGGTGCGAAAGGCGAACCGCAGCTTTGATTTGCTCCGGGTCGCGCGATCCTATCGCCGAGCGCAGGGTCGGGGGATCAGGAGTTACATCGGCGGAAGAGGAATCCTGAGAAATCGGAGCCTCAGGTTCACTCATACGGCGATGTCCCGGGCAAGGCGGTATCGATTGGCCGCTTTCTTGGTGATGACGATCGCCGGCAGGCCCGATTCGGGATCGGGCTTACGCGCGATGAAACCCCGGCGAGCCTGCTCATCGATCCACTTCGCATCGAATCCATGCTCGCCTGCAATCGTCTCGAATCTGTCTGAAGGACAGAATTCTCCGCAATTCAGCGCAGCTCGGTAAAAATCGCGACGAGATATTTCGGCTGGAGCATCGAACCCGGTTATCTCGCCTGGGGGATCGCCTTCGCCGCGCAAATATGCGATCAGTTTGGAAACGTCCTTGACGGTGACGCCGCTGAGAATCACGTTATCCGGGTAGATGACGACATTTGGGCCGATGTCGCAAAGATCGATCGTGCCACAGTTATTGATCAGAATTTCAACATCGAGCTTTTTTCGTACGACTTCCAGCCGCAATCGCCCGATCAATTCGTTGGAGCCCTTTTGCGCGCAGTGGGACGCCGTACATACCAGTACGTGCTTTTGAGTCCAATACATAGACACGCAATCTCCCGTAGTTCTGGGTTGGCGAAGGCCGTTTATCCGAAGCGGTATTGCACGCCGAATCCACCGCGGGGATAGGTCCACTCGACGTTGTGAAACTCGTTGCAAACGATGCGGCACGTGCCGCACTCCACACAACCTTCATACGAGAAGACCACGTATCCATCGGCTTGCGGGGCGTAGCAGTTGGCCGGACAACAGTTTATGCACTGCTGTCGCACGCACTTGAGGCAGGTTTCGTGGTCGATAATGCTGATGTGCGCGCGATCGCGATCGACGTTGTAGTTGATCAGCGACAGCTTCCGCTCGATCGCTGCGGGATCGAGAATGTGGGCTCGAAGCGAGATAACGGTGTCAGTCATGCTGTGCTCGGTTTCGTGCAAATCGATTCTGGCCAGTGTAGCACCCTTCCCCCGCTATTCCTGTTCGGCGAGCCAGGCGCGAAAGAGCGCATCGAGGCCGGCAGTATCGACGCCGATCGTTGTCAGCAGCGCCTGATCGGCAGTGACGCCTTCCCGGAACGCGCGGATGATATTGCCGATAGCGTCTTGCCCCCATTGGCTTAGGATGAACTCGACGGCCATGTGGCTGGTGGCGTAGCTGCGATTGGCAGCGACGGGATCGGTCGGAAAGCTGGAAGACAGGGTTTGAAGCGTGGGAAGATTGCCCTCTTCGAGTGCTCCGAGAGCGATTTGCAGATCGCTCTGGTTACCGGCGAGCTGACCAACCACGGCGAGTCCCTCGTCCAACCAGGTGGGAGGATAGGAAAAGGGGTTCTTCGTCGCCTGGTAGAGCACATGGTGGCTCACTTCGTGGCTGATGACGCGATCGACCGAATAGTCATCTCCCGATTCGATGGGAACCGCGATAACGCCAGCTTGCGGTAAGGAAAAACCGCCAATCCAACTCTCACTGTTTTGCCGCAGGGTGGTGGCGAAGTCTCGCCCGTTTGCATAGACCCAGATGCGCACGGGCTCGATGTCGGCGATGTCATATTCGAGCTTGTACTTGTCGGCCGATTCCTGCGCCACTTGCAGGATGTATCTGTTGAAGTCTTCGTCATCCTCGTACACGAAAAGGCTGACGTCCTCACTGTCGAGTTGTTGCCAGTCGAATGCATCGTCGATCCATGTCAGCGTCGATTCCTCAGTCTGCGCGACAGGACCATCGGCGTTGGAGAGGATCCAGAAGTAGGTAATTTCGACTCCCGGCTCGATATAGTCGATCTGTGCGTCGACGGTGTACGTGACCTCTATCGAAGTCGTCTCGTCTAACTCAACCATCGCGGCGTTGGAATACTCATGACCGGATGTGCTGTAACGAAGCTCGGCGTGGTCCACCAGCACATCAATGGTGGCGGACAACTGGAAGGTCGCTGTCAGCGGGAAGTCGATCTCGACGCTTTGATCGGCTGCTATAACTGGTGGCTGGGCAATGGCCCTCACGTAGCTGCCGATGAGCAACGGCGGGGCCAGCAGCAGCATGACCAGGAAGATACGCCAGATTTTAGGCACGGTTGGCGGTTTCCTGACCGATCGCCTGCTGCAAATACGCATCTATGAAGGGATCGAGCTCGCCGTTGAGTACCGCCTGAATGTCCCCGACACTCGCCTCAGTACGATGGTCAGTCACCAACGTGTAGGGATGCAAGACATATGAGCGGATCCGGTTGCCAAATCCGGCTGCCGTATGGGCGCCCTTGATCTTGCTGCGTTCGTCCGCTTCTTGTTGCAGTTGTCGATCCAGCAACCGGGCGCGCAAGATTTTCATTGCTGATTCACGGTTCTGTGTCTGGCTGCGCTCGTTCTGGCAGGTGACCACAATTCCCGTCGGAATATGTGTCAAACGAATGGCGGAGCTTGTCTTATTGACATGTTGGCCGCCCGCGCCGGATGCACGATAGGCGTCCATGCGAATGTCGTCATCCTTGAGATCGATCTCGGCATTCGAATCGATTTCCGGAAGTACTTCGACGAGCGCGAACGCCGTATGCCGCCGGTGGGCTGAGTCGAAAGGCGAGAGTCGAACGAGCCTGTGTGACCCCGCTTCACCCCGGACGTAGCCGTAGGCGTTTTTTCCACGGATTTCAACGGTCGCGTTCTTGATCCCGGCCTCATCCCCCTGGGTGGTGTCGAGCAGCTCGCTCTGGAATCCGCGCAGGTCGGCCCATTTGAGATACATACGAGAGATCATCTCGGCCCAGTCCTGGGCGTCGACCCCGCCTTCCCCAGAGTGGACGACCAAAATCGCATTTTTGCCATCGTAGGGACCGTTGAGGGTGAGCTCCAGCTCGAGCGCATCGAGCTCTGCCGCGGCTGTATTGGCGTCGGCAGCGATTGTCTCGAAGAACGATGGGTCGTCATCGCCCAGCTCGGCAAGTTCCGCGAGATCGGCTATCCGATGCTCGAGGTCGGCCATCCGTGCGAGTCGGCCCTTGAGCTCGCCCATGCGGCGCATCGCGTTTTGCGCGGTCGACATGTCACCCCAGAAGGTGGGTTCGGCGGACGCGGTCTCGAGTTTCTCTACTTCTTCGCGATCGCTAGCGAGGTCAAAGTAACACCCCGAGATTTTCCAGACGTGCGCTCAGCTCGCTGAGATCGCGTATCTTCAGATCGGACATGTCTTTGATTATCCTTTTACCGTTTTGATTGCAAGCTCGACGCGCCAAGGCATTCATGACGCAGCTTGAAAGTATAACCGGCCCCTTCGCGATCCCTGCCTATTGGAGTTGACGCGTGCGTTTCGCCCAGGTAACCGGCGTGTTAACCACCAACCCGGTCGGATATCGCATCGTGGTGACGCTCGATACGACGGCGGCGATTCAAACCGTTCGCGACGAACCCGTGCCGGAACTTCTCTTCCACCAGGGAATGGCCGATGCCGACTGGACAGTCGATCAGTTGACGCAAGAGACAATAGGCACAACATTGGCAGAACAAGGGTGGGAAGTGGTCGCCCACCAACCGCAGCCGGAATCCAGTGAGTGGACTCCGCCCATCGCAACTTATCTGGTGCGGGGCTAATAGAGCGATTCCCCCGCAATCCGGTTCAGAAGCTCGGCCAACTGATCGTCGGAAGAGAAATCGATGCGGATAGAGCCATTTCCGCGTTCGGATCGGCTGATTGCCACGTTTGTCGCCAACGCACGTCGCAGACGCTGTTCGAAGTCGGCGTGTTCGGTCTTCGTTCTCGACGTGGTCGCGTACTCTCCGGGATCATTATTGCGTTCGAGCCAGGAGCGCACCGCACTCTCCGTTTCCCGCACCGACCAGCCACGTTTCAGTACCGTTTCCAGCATGGCAATTTGGTCGACCGCGGATGGCAGTCCCAAAAGTGCGCGTGCATGACCCTCGGTGATATCACCGCGCTCGAGCGATCCCTTGACCCGATCGGGCAAGAGCAGAAGCCGCAGGGTATTGGTGACCGCAACGCGCGATCGGCCGACGCGCTCCGCTACCTCCGCCTGGGTTAGTCCAAACTCATCGATCAGCTGACGATACGCGACCGCTTCTTCCAGCGGAGAGAGATCGGCGCGAATGACGTTTTCGACCAGCGCAAGCTCGAGCTGCGCCCGGAGCGAAACATCCATGATGACGACGGGTACTTCTTCAAGACCTGCGAGCTTGGCCGCGCGCCAGCGTCGTTCGCCGGCAATCAGGATGTACTGCCCGGGAGTCTCCGCCGGTTTGACCACGACGGGTTGGATGATCCCGTGCGTGCGAATCGAATCCGCGAGCAGATTGAGCTCGTCGGGATCGATCGTTGTGCGAGGTTGTCGCGGATTCGGAGAGATACTCGAAACGGACGCAGTTGCGATTGAAGACTGTGAAACCACCGGAGTGGCCTCCAGGTTCGGAATCAACGCTTCGAGGCCCCGACCTAGCCCTGCGCGCCGGGTACTGGCACGCGGGTTGGAGCTGGAATCTCGCGATCGGTCATTCACTGAAAAAGAGCGCTCCCGTCTTGTCTGGCGCGAATTCGCAAGGGGAAACAAAACGCGGATCCGACCTTCGCGGTGGATCGGTTGAAACTTCTCGTGCAGTGTAGTCCAGCCCATTAGCGCTCACGAGGCACGGTGGGATCCGATGGGAACGTATACTCCGATGCTGGAATCGAACCGGCCCCACTGACATGCCGGTCAACAGCAGAGACGGCATGCAGATCCTCGCATCGATCATCTCCCTCGAATCGCTTTACATCTTCGTCACACTCGCCATATTCATTGGTGTTGCTTTCGGTATTGCCTATTGGGTCCGCCGGGCGGCTGGTGATCGGTCGGCGTTGATCGGCCTCTATCTGGTCATCGGTTTTCCAGGCGTGCTCCTCACGTTGCTGGGACTCGCGCGACTCGTGGGTGGGCAAACCTCGGATTTTGCGTGGCTCGCGGCCGGGCTCGGCATGCTTCTTCCGATGTTCCCCAAGTTCCGTAAGCTCGTGGCGCGTTTCACACCGATGGATCCCTTATCTCCCACCGATATGGTTGGACTCTCCGTGGTGCTCGCGTTCATCGGTTTTTTCATCTTCCGATACATCTTCAACCCGGACCCGGAAGATACCGGTGAGATTTCGATTGCCTATCTCCTGAGTCAATTCGCCTTCATGATCGTCCTGGCCTTCGTCCTGGTAGGAGTAGGGCAATGGCGCGATTTTCGGGGAGCATTGGATCGGCTCGGACTCAAGCGACTGAATCCGCGACAGGTGGGAATTGCGTTGCTGGCGGTTCTGGGCGGCTTCCTGGTGATGGGCATAGCTGGCGGGTTGACTGCCTGGTTGCAGCCTGACTTCAATAACGAGATCCAGCAGACCACCGACGAGATTACCAAGAACGTGAGCAGCATCGCGGGAGCGGTGTTCTTTGGGGTTGGGGCTGGAGCCAGCGAGGAAACGTTACTGCGCGGGGCCATTCAGCCTCGCTACGGCATCTGGATCACGTCGCTTCTCTTCGCGCTGCTCCACAGCCAGTACGGCATTTCATTCGTGTTGGGCGGCGTCTTTTGTATGGGCGTCATTCTCGGGTTCCTCCGGAATCGCATCAATACCACTGCGGCTATCCTTACGCACGCGGTTTTCAATACGATTGTGGTTTTGCTCGGTAGCTGATTCATGGCGACGTGGTCGCAGGGGCGGTTCGCGATGGATCTCGTCGAAGTTCGGGAGCTCGAAGGCCCCAATCTTTTTCTGCTCCAGCCCGCCATCAAGATCGAAGTCCAATCGACGGCGCTGAAACAAACGGTCGAGACGGAGCAGCATCTTTACGCTGCCTCCAACAACGTCCCGGCTGACGTGATCCGGCTGGCCGATTTGGTACGCGATGCGGTCACGGTCGCAGGACTTCCTGATTGCCCGGTCACGACGGTGCCGATGGAGGTCGAGGGGCATTACTCGATTGTCTTTCCGTGGACCGACCGGCGCATTGCCCGAGCCATCGCAGATGTGACGAAGAAGCTGGTAGCCGGCGAGTCAGTTGACTTGCAGCAGCTTCAGTACGATGTCGCCGCCGTTCGAGCGATCGAACCGGGACCTGATGACCGACCAGTGCTCATCGAGGATGATCGGCGCTCGGCATTGACCATCGCGGTCACTGGAACGAACGGCAAAACCACAACAACGCGACTCTTGGCCCACATCTTTCGCACAGCTGGTCAGAGCGTTGGATGGTCATCGTCCTCAGGTGTGTATATCAACGGCGAGCAGGTACTCTCGGGCGACTATTCCGGACCTCGTGGTGCTGAGCGGGTCTTGACCGATCCCGACGTTGACATCGTGATCACCGAAACTGCGCGCGGCGGAATCTTGCTGCGTGGCGTGGTGAGCCAGTCAGTCGATGTGAGCGTCTTCACCAATATCAGCCCAGATCATCTTGACCTTCAGGGTGTGCGCTCGGTCGAAGGTCTTGCCTGGGCCAAGGCCGTTGTCACACGCATTACCCGACCAGAGGGATACGCGGTGATCAACGCGGACGACCCGATGGTCATGAGCGCCACACGGGATATTCGGGCGCAAAAATTTCTGGTCGCGCGCAACCCAGAGGCTCCAGCCTTTAAAGAGCATGGAGCAAACGGCGGCCTGATCATGACGGTGGTTGATGGCAATGTCACGCTGATCGAAACGGGAATTCCCTCCACAGTACTTGCCGTGGCGGATATTCCTATCACCTCCGGCGGGGTGGCCGGTTTCATGATCGAGAACTCGCTCTTCGCGGCCGCAGCTGCTTTGGCAGCGGGAGCGACGCTCAGCCAGGTGCGAGACGGTTTGCAGTCCTTTCAGAACACGCCGGAGATGAATCCCGGTCGCCTCAACGTCTTCCAGACGAACGGGGTAAACGTGATTGTCGACTTCGCGCACAACGAGGCGGGACTGGTCGCCCTGCTCGAATTTGGACGGACTCTGTGCGCTCCTGACGGCAAGCTCTATGCGGTCATTGGAACTGCTGGTGACCGAAACGACGCGTCGCTCATCGAAATCGGCAGGCTCGCAACGCTCGATGCTGACGTGGTGATTGCCAAGAACACGACGCATTATCTCCGGGGCCGTAGTCAGGACGAGCTGATGGACCTCTATGTGCGTGGCATCGAGTCTGGCCGTTCCGTACCCTACGAGACATCTGAGAACGAACTCACGGCGGTGGTGCGAGCTCTCGAACTCGCCGAGTCGGGAGATGTGATCGCCGTCATGGCGCACGAATACGTTTCCGAGATCAACGCGCTATTCGCCTAGTTTTCATTCAGACGCATAACGGGCACGGGGCATGCCCCGTGCCCGTTATGCGTCCGCCAATTGGTGGCGATCTATCCCCAGGTGAATGCGCCGGTCAGATTGTTGAGCTCCTCCCAGGTCTGCGATGGTTTGTCGACCATCAGGACCACAAGCTCTTCCCGGTCGGAACGGTCGACCGCGGCCTTCACCGCGTCGATCTCTTCCAGCACGATGGTGACCGCTTCGTCCAAGAGCCCGGCCGACATCGCCGCCTGTTTGAGTCTTAAGGCAACCTCGCCAGACGGACGACCGCGGGTGTTGGTGTCTTCGCGGATGACAAGCTCGTCAAAGGTCTCTCCGGCGAGTTTGCCAAAAGCCGCGATGTCATTGTCGAGGCGGTCACCCGGCATAGAGATCACCGCAATTGCGCGGGTTGGCTCCATGCGCTTGACAAAGTCGGCCATCGATTCGAGGCCGGCAATGTTATGGCAATAGTCCATGATGATGCGGCGGCCTTGAAATTCGAGCAGATTGAAGCGGCCGGGTGTCTGGTAAAAGCTCGAAGTAAAGGTGCGCATGGCCTGACGAATGTATTCGAGCTGCACGTCGTCAGCCAGCGCGGCGGTCACGGCTGCCAACGCATTGGCAATGTTGACGCGGAGGCGACCATCGAACGTTGCCGGGATCTGGCTTGCAAGTAGCAAGCTGGTCTCACGCCGGTTCTCGATGATGGTGATCATCTCGCCGCTTGCCACCGTGCGCAGAATCACCGCGCGACCCTTGTTACGCAGGTGCTCGCGGATGATCGGATTGTCTTCATCCATGGAAAAGTAAAGGATCTCGCCTCGTGCGTAGCGAGCCATCTCGACTGTCCACTCGTTGTCGGCATTGAGAACCGACTTCCCGTCGCGGAAAACTGACTGCGGCACAACGGCTTTGACTCTTGCAAGGTCAGCCAGCGAATCGATTCCATGTTGTCCAAGGTGGTCGCTGGTGACATTGGTCACGACTGCGATATCGCAGCGATCGAATCCGAGCCCCGAACGCAGGATTCCACCGCGGGCAGTTTCCAGCACCGCATAGTTGATGGTTGGGTTCTTGAGCACCATCTTTGCGCTGGTCGGGCCGCTCATATCGCCCGCCATTATCTGGGTGCCGTCGATATAGATACCGTCTGTGGTGGTCATGCCCACCCTGCGGCCAGCGGTTTTCATGATGTGCGAAATCATGCGCACCGTGGTCGTCTTGCCGTTGGTGCCGGTCACCGCGACGATCGGAACCCTTGATCTCGTGCTTGGCGGAAAGAGCATGTCGACCACCGCGCGCCCTACGTGGCGTGGATGACCATCCGTCGGATTGGTGTGCATGCGGAAGCCGGGACCCGCGTTCACCTCGACGATCGCGCCTCCAGACTGGCGGACGGATTTCGAGATATCTGGCACGACGAAGTCAATGCCGGCGATATCGAGCCCGACCACCATGGCGGCCTGCCGTGCGATTTCTTCGTTGTCCGGGTGGATCTCGTCGGTCCGATCGATCGATGTGCCACCGGTGCTCATATTGCCCGTGCGCTTAAGGGGGACAATGACACCTTTCTCCGGCACATCGGCGAGCGTGCATCCGTAGCGCTCCAGCGTTTCCATGGTCTGGCTGTCGATGGATATGCGGGTCAGGATTTTCTCGTGCCCGACACCGCGGCGCGGATCGCCGTTCGTGATTTCTATCAATTGTTCGACGGTGTGCTCACCATCGCCGACGACATGGGCCGGTACTCGCTCTGCTACCGCCACGACCTGGTTGTCGACAACCAGGATGCGATAGTCGAGACCTTCGATGAAGCTTTCGACCACTACGATACCGGCGCGAGACTCGCTCAGCGCAACCGGAAAGAACTCGCGGACCTCGGCTTCGTCCTTCAGGTTGATGCAAACCCCGCGTCCATGATTGCCATCGAGTGGCTTGATCACCACCGGGTAGCGGATGCGTCGCGCTTCGCGAACGGCATCCTCGGCGTTGCGCACGGTATAGCCGCGCGGTACCGGAATACCAACTTCGTGCAGAAGCTTGTTCGTGAGGTCCTTGTTGCTGGCAGTATCGACGGCAATATTCGATGTTTCCGATGTAACTGTCGCCCAGATACGCTTCTGATGGACGCCGTGACCGAGCTGGACAAGGGAACGGCGTGGATCGAGGCGAATGACTGGAATGTTGCGGCGCTCTGCTTCGGAGACGATTGAACCGGTGGATGGACCGTACGCGAGTCGCTCAGCGGTTCGAATAACGGTTCGTTCCAGTTCGCTCTGGAAATCGAATTCCGGCTCACTGTTGTAGATGAGGTGGTTCAGCAACCGGCGGGCGAGCTCGGCAGAGGCGATACCAACGTCCTCCTGCTCGTACTCGAAGACAACGTTGTAAACGCCCTTTTCCTTGGTGGATCGAGTTTTTCCCCGGACAACTTCCGCACCAGCGAGATTCTGGAGCTCCAACGACACATGCTCGAGTACATGGCCAAACCAGGTTCCTTCCCGCATGCGTTGCAGGAATCCCCCCGGCTTTCCGACAGAACAGCGATGGTCATAGAGTGATGGGATCAGCTCGGTGAGGCGCTCGTAGAAGCCTGGGATCTTGTTTGTGGGTCGATCTTCGAGCTCGCCGATATCGACCGTGAAGCGGAGCGACGGCATGCGGGCCCAAATGTTCGGGCCGCGATATACCGTTTGATCACGAAACTCGATCATCCCGTCACTCCTGATTGAATTTCAGACTGGTTGTTGAACAATCTCCGTGGCGCCATCGAACGACGGTATTGCCGGAGTGCCTACGAGTTTCCGGGAAACGGTGTCGAAGATGTGTCCGCTCGTGAGTACGTGTATTTTCGCGCCGCTCAGGGTAATTC
>JBBQPB010000022.1:0-13025 GCA_038331435.1 Thermomicrobiales bacterium
CCGGGAAACACGTGCTCTGCGAAAAGCCGATGTCGCGCACCGTCGCCGAAGCGCGCGATCTGGTGCGTCTGGCAGAGCACGAACGCGTGGTGGCAATGGTCAATCACGAATTCCGCTTCGAACCGTCGCGTGCGTATGCCAAAGAGCTTATCGATGCTGGATGGCTGGGTGATCCGCATTCAGCCAACGTGACCGTCTACCGCTCCACGTTGAACGACCCGAATGGCACACCGTTCGATTGGCTTATGGACGAAACGAAAGGCGGTGGCATGTTGGGTGCCGCCGGTTCGCACTATCTCGATGCGCTTCGCTGGTGGTTCGGCGACGTCCGTGCGGTGGCTGGCGTATCGGCCACCATGGTGAAGCAACGCCGCCTGGCCGATTCGAACGTCATGGGCACGGTTAGCGCTGATGACAATTTCGCGGTCATCCTGCGATTCATGAACGGGGCGCTGGGTACTGTTACGTACTCGGCGACAGCGCCATTCGAGTTTGGGGAACAAATTGTCCTCTCCGGGTCGGAGGGAATGCTCATGATGACCGGGGATCGCCGTCTGTACGGCGCCCGTCGCAACCAGCCAATGGGCGAGCTTCCATTACCCGAGCATCTGACCGCCGAAGTTCCTGCTACCGATCATCCGCTCTACGGACCAACCAGCATCCTGCTGCGTGTCTGGATAGGCGCGATTCGCACAGGCAATGTCGCATCGCCGTCGTTTATCGATGGACTCAAGGTGCAAGAACTGATGGACGGCGCGCAACGCTCCGGCCAACTCGGCCGTTGGGTCGAGGTGGAAAAGGGCCGCTTCGGTCACTAGGGAATTCGGGCAGCGAGGAGTCATCCATCAATCGATTGATGGATGATAGAATCGTGCTACTTGCTTTTCGTTGACCGGGTGGTGAAGGGGCCGAACGATGACCCGAACGATTTCCGCAACTGAAGCCCGCGTTCACTTTGGTGAAGTGCTCCGTGGAGTATCGGAAGAGCGCGCAACCTACTATGTCGAACGCTCCGGTACCCCGGTCGCTGTTGTCATCCCCGTAGAGGAGTACGAGGCGTTGCTCGACCATTCAAGGGGCGAGTACAAACGGCCTGAGTGGCTGGAGAACGCCATTCGAGTAGGCCACGAGTGGTCTGCTGCGCGGAACGGTCAGCCGCTGGATATAGACAAACTGATTGATGAAGGGCGAGACGAGCGCGATGACGAGTTACTCGGCGGTCTGCTGCGACGCGAACGTAGTCGTGAGACTTCATGACACCGCATCGAGCGAATTTCCAACCGTAGCGTCGCTTTGGGAGCGCTGGACGAAGGATCGCACCAAGATTTTGGCACCCTCTCTCTTGCGCTATGAAGTTGCAAATGTTGTCTATCGCTCCTCCCAGGCATCTGATAGTCCTTATCCAGTGGGCACAGTCATGCGTTCGCTGGAAGCGCTTCCCATCGAATACGTCGAGGACATTCGCCTGCATTTGGACGCAATTCGCATCGCGAGCGCATTTCGATTGCCCGCTGCTTACGACGCGCACTACCTCGCACTCGCCGAGCGTGAGGGCATAGACTTTTACACGCTCGACCGGCGACTGGTGAATGCCGTCGGAAAACATCTGCCGTTCGTCAGATACGTCATGGACGAATGAGTGCCGGCCTTTTTGGACCGACGCTCATTTTGGTTGTAATCAACTGTAGCTAGTCCGCTGCGCCCCGCGCCTCGACCTGATCCGGGGTGGCCACTTGCAGGAGTAGCGTCGCCCGCGGAATCACTTTCCAGGTAGCGGCCACGGTCAACGTCCAATCCTCCAGCAGCCTCTGGCCGAGTGCGCTACCGGTCAGCGCCACGTGCCGTTCGATCAGATTGCGCAACTCAGCTTCATCCGCCGAGCTCAGGCCGCGTTCCACCAGGACTGACTCGCCATTGATGTGCGTGTCGAAGCCGCCGTCCGGGTCGTAGACGTAGGCAATGCCGTTGGTCATTCCAGCGCCGAAGTTGCGTCCGGTTGGGCCGAGAATGGCCACCAGGCCGCCGGTCATGTATTCGCAACCGTGATCGCCAACACCCTCGACCACGGCGGTCGCGCCACTATTGCGCACGGCGAACCGTTCGCCCGCCTTCCCGGCCAGGTACACCTCGCCGCCGGTCGCTCCGTAGAGAATGGTATTTCCCGCGATCACCTGCGGCGTATCGAATGCGGCATCTGCTAGGGGTTTGATGGCGATGGTGCCGCCTGCCATCCCCTTGCCGACATAGTCATTGGCTTCCCCTTCGAGCGACAGGTGCATTCCATTGACGGTGAACGCGCCAAAACTCTGGCCCGCACTGCCGGTGTATGCCGCACAATATTTGGGTTCGCCCAGCGCATAGAGACCGTGCGATAGCGCGATCGCTCCGGCAACCTGCGCGCCGACCGTTCGGTCTTTGGTTGTGATGCGTTCCTGGACTTCGATATGACCCGAGCCGCGAATCGCGTCGCCAAACTGCGCAAGAATGCGATCGTCGATCGTCTCGCTCGCATTGGTCAGGCCGATGGTTTTGCGGCGAACATGCTCGGCGCCGGGTTCGGCAAACAGGGATGAGAGATCGAGCAGCTCCGCTCGTCCGGTCAAATCAGTTCGCTGCGTTAGCAGATCGGTCCGTCCCACGAGCTCATCGATCGTGCGAGCGCCCAGCGCAGCCAGCACTTCCCGCACACCTTCGGCCAGCAGGGTGAAGTAGTTCGCCACCATCTCCGGGGTGCCGGCGAATTTCGCGCGCAGCTCCTCTTTCTGGGTGGCGATGCCCGTCGGGCAGCTATTCAGGTGACACTGGCGCGCCATATCGCAACCGAGCGCGATCAGGACCGAGGTGCCGAAACCATATTCCTCGGCACCGAGCATGGCCGCCATCACCACGTCCTCCGGTGTCTTGATACCGCCGTCGGTGCGGAGGCGAACCCGCGAGCGCAGTCCGTTCATCACCAGCGTTTGTTGTGTTTCGGCCAAGCCGAGTTCCCACGGGCAACCAGCGTATTTGATCGAGGTCAAGGGGCTCGCGCCCGTCCCGCCGCTGTGACCGCTGATCAGGATGTAATCGGCTCGTGCCTTGGCCACTCCGGCGGCAATTGTGCCAACCCCGGCCTCGGCCACCAGCTTGACGCCGATGGCGGCCCTGGGGTTGACCTGCCGCAGGTCGAAAATGAGCTGAGCGAGATCTTCGATCGAATAAATATCGTGATGCGGTGGTGGCGAGATGAGCGGCAATCCGGGAACCGCGTGGCGCACCCGCGCGATGAACTCGGTCACCTTGTGCCCGGGTAGCTGGCCGCCTTCGCCCGGCTTGGAGCCCTGCGCCATCTTGATCTCGAGCTCGGTCGCCTTTGCCAGGTAGCGCGCAGTTACCCCGAACCGGCCGGAAGCAACCTGCTTGATCTTGCTGTGCGGCTCGTCCGGACCCGCCTCGTCGTACCAATCCGGATCCTCGCCGCCCTCGCCCGAATTGCTGCGGCCCCCAACTCGGTTCATGCCGATCGCCAGGGCGCGATACGCTTCTGGGCTCAGCGCGCCAAGCGACATCGCGGTCACGACGAAGCGGGAGGCAATGTCCCGCACCGATTCGACCTCATCGATCGACACAGAGGTCCCAATCGGCTTGAGCGCCATCAGATCGCGTACCGCCGTCAACGGATGCTGTTTCACCACGTCACGGTAGGCGTTGTAATCACTGGTTTCTTTGGAGATCGCCGCGGCCTGCAGCGCCTTGACCATGGTCGGGTTGTAGGCATGCGCCTCGCCGTCTTTGCGGAAGCGAACGAATCCCGGATCGGGTAGCTTCGCTTGTGGTTGCGCGAAAGCCTGGCGATGCCGGGCGACCAGATCGTGCTCTATCTCAGCCAACCCAATGCCATCGAGCCGCGATGGTGTTCCCGTGAAATAGGTGTCGACGAGCGATTGGGAAACACCGATCGTTTCGAAGATCTGCGCACCTCGATAACCGGATGCGGTCGAGATACCCATCTTGGACCCGATTTTGAGCAGACCGTATTCGAGCATCTTGACGTAGTTGTGCTGCAGCTCGACATCGTTGGTTTCTTCGAAGCCACGCGTGCCGGCCAGCGCACTGGCCGCGCGCAACGCCAACCACGGATGCACTGCTGCCGCGCTGTAGCCGATAAGGCAGGCGAGCTGATGAACATCCCAAACGTCGCCGGTCTCGCACACGAGATCGAATTTCATGCGCAGTTTGCGCCGGATCATTTCATGATGCAGAGCGCCGACCGCCAGCAGCATCGGAATTGCCACACGATCGCGGTCGATTTCTCGATCCGAGAGCACGATCACACTGGCGCCATTGGCTAACGCATCCTCGGCTGCCTCGATGAGCCGCTCCAGCGCCGTCGACAAAGCCGCACCCTGGGGAGCTGCATCGCCCGGTGTCGCAAAAAGTGTCGAGAGCTTGACGCCCTTGAGTGCGCCCGTATCGATCGTGGCGAGCTGGTCAATCTGCGCCTCGGAAACGATCACGCCCGGCAGGTGGATGAGCTGCGCTGCGTTCGGTGTGCTGGCCAGGAGGTTGCCACGCGGACCGATGTAGCTATCGAGCGCCATCACCTTCTTTTCACGCAACGAGTCAATAGGTGGGTTGGTCACTTGCGCGAATCGCTCGCGGAAGTACGCGGAAAGTGGGCGAATCCGCTCGGATAGAACCGCCAGCGGCGCATCATCGCCCATCGACCAAGTCGGTTCTTTTCCTTCGCCCGCCATCGGCGCAACAATCAGCCGTCCATCTTCGCCGGAATAGCCGTAGGAGCGTTGAACCGTGACCAGATCGTCGACGACGGTGGTGCTAACGAGTTCGGAGTCATCGGAGGCATTGGGAAGGATCACCCGTTCCGCCGCGATCCAATCCTGCCAAGGTGCGAGGGAGGCGACTTCCGCCTTGATCTCGGAGTTACGCAGCACCATCTTACGTTTCGTATCGACCACCACCATCTGGCCCGGCCCGAGTCGGCCCTTCTCGATAATGGAGCTCTGATCGACTGCAACCGTGCCCGCTTCCGAACCGGCAATCAGCAAACCGTCGTTGGTGATTGCGTAGCGCAGGGGCCGAAGACCGTTACGGTCGAGCGTCGCGCCGGCAAGCACGCCGTCGGTGAACGCCATGGCGGCTGGACCGTCCCACTGTTCCATCAAGCCCGCATGGTAATCGTAGAATGCGCGACGCTCGGCCGGCATATCCGGCAGCTGCTCCCACGGTTCCGGCACCAGCATCATCAACGCATGAGGCAGCGTCCGCTCACCGTGATACAGGAGTTCCACCACATTGTCGAAGCTGGCGGAATCCGAACCCGTCAAGCTCACCACCGGGCTGACCGCTTCCGCCCCAACCCCATCGGCATACGCAAGTTCTGGCGTTCTGGCCGTCATCCAGTTGCGGTTGCCCTGGATGGTATTGATCTCGCCGTTGTGCGCGATAAAGCGGAACGGTTGCGCCATTGCCCAGGTCGGGAGGGTGTTGGTGCTATACCGCTGGTGGAAGAGCCCAATGGCGCTAGTGAATTCTAGTTGTTGAAGATCGAGATAGAACGCAGCCAGATCCTCGGGAAGGCAAAAACCCTTATAGATGATGGTCCGACAGGAACAAGACACGACATAGAGGTCTTCCAGTCCTGCCTCGTCAGCGTGACGTTCGGCGGCTTTGCGCAGCAGCATGAGCGTCCGCTCGAATGCCGCGTCGTCCTGCCCTTCAGGTCGACCGAGGAAGAGCTGCTCGATCTCCGGGCGGGTTTCAGACGCGATCCGTCCGAGAACGTCCGTATCGACAGGTACCTCGCGCCAGCCCAAAACAGGAATGCCAACTTCTGTGGCTGCGGATTCCATGATGGCATGTGCAGCGGTCGATTCAGTGGCTGTCTCCGGGAGGAAAACTGTCGCCACCCCGTATTCGCCCGGTCCGGCAGCAGAGCCGAACCCGTTCAACACCGCTGCGAAGAGCTCGTGAGGAAGCTGAATCAGGATACCGGCTCCGTCGCCCGTACGCTCATCTGCTCCGACGCCGCCACGATGGGTCAGATTGACCAGCCCGCCAAGCGCCAGCTCGACGATGCGCCGTGACGGCCGGCCCTCGATATCGACGACGAGACCAACACCGCAGCTGTCGTGCTCATACGCGTTTTGGTAAAGCGGAAAAGTGGCTTGCTCTGTGACCGTTCGTTGCATGGGTCCGCTCCGATGCTACAAGCGGTCGCGTGCGACCGCTTTCTGGCCGGTGTATCCGGCGCACAATCATTTCATTTGTTGTCTTCGTAGAGGAACACTTTGAGCGACGATCGAACAATTGCCGGCGCCTTTGCCGGAACGTGATCGAAACTCAGCCGGGCTGAACGGTGCCTTGGGCGGTTTCTCCAGTGTAAAGAAGTACTCTCCGATTTCCTAGATACTTGAAGCAACAAGCGGAACAGGGTATTTTGTGCGCATGATCCAAAATGACTAGGACTTTTTCTGCACTTGGAACGAATATGGCGTAAAGCATTTGGAAATCACCCGATATGGCGGAATCGTTCATGGAATTTAGCGTGTGTTCGAACAGTCGGGAATATCCGCATACGACGATTCGATTTCCAGTGAATGGATCGCTCGAGAACGTCTGGTGTGCTTGGATGTGGCATCCAATACGCAGGATGGGCAGGACAGGAGAACGATGAGTATTTCCGAAGTGGGATCGGATCACGCACAGTTGTCGGCGGCCGACGTCGTGCAGCGTGTGCGGGAGGACGGTCTTGGTCTGATCGATTTGGTCTTCAGCGATATCACCGGTGGCGCCAAAGCGCTGACGATTCCAGCCGCATTGGTCGAGCGAACCCTCGAACGGGGTTACCGCTTCGATGGGTCAGCGCTCACCGGTGGTTTGCGCAGCATCGAGCTCGATCTTTTTCTCTTGCCCGATCCGGCCACGTTCGTCGTGCTCATCCCTGTCGAAGGCGATGAGCGTCGCGGCCGGATGTGTTGCTCAGTTCTGCGCCGCGACGGTCAGCCGTTTGACGGCGACCCCCGTTCGGCGCTGGAGCGCATGATCGAGCGAGCTGTCGGGGAGGGAATCGATTACCGGGTCGGTATCGAGATGGAGTATTACCTGCTCCGTGGTGAGTGGACGCATCTGGCCATCGAGCGGGACAGCGCCGGTTACTTCGACTTCGGCGAGGATGCCGTCTCCCGTACGCGCGACTCGATCGTTTCGTCGTTGGCGTCGATTGGGGTGGGACTCGGGGGAGCGCATCACGAAACCGGCCCCGGGCAAGAGGAGATCGATCTGCGGCCGACCGGCGCGCTGCACATGGCCGATCAGCTCATAACCATCAGACAGACGATTCGCACCGCTGCCCGGCAGTTCGGGCTGCGTGCCACTTTTATGCCCAAACCGTTTACCGATGCGCCTGGGTCGGGCTTGCATGTCTTCCAACAATTTCGGGACATCGAAAATGGCAATGATCTCCTGCGGGACGAGCTCGACGAGCTTTCCCCCAGTGCGATGCAGATCATTGCCGGACAGATCGCCCACGCGCCCGCGATGTGCGCGGTGCTTTGCCCCACGGTGAATTCCTATAAACGGCTCAACGCTGGTCATCGTGCACCGAGCTATGCCAACTGGGCCCACGTGAGCCAAACATCCATGATCCGGGTGCCGTCGGTGCTTGCCGGTGGTGCGGCGTCGATCGAGCTTCGCTGCCAGGACGCGCTGGCGAACCCCTATCTCTCGTTGGCGGTGGCCCTCTCGGCCGCCCTGGAAGGGATCACTCGCCGGCTCGAACCGCCGGAACCGCTGGATGAGTCGTTTAGCTCGTATGACGACGCCGGTCTGGAGCGCATTGGCGTGCAGCGGCTGCCGGGTACGCTCGGCGAAGCGCTGGAAGCGTTCTCGCAGGATTCCGTCGTCCGCAACGCGCTCGGCGCCTACATCTCCGATCAGCTCCTGACGGTCAAGCGCGCCGAATGGGAAGAATATCGTACCGTCGTTGGCCCGTGGGAGCATCGTCGTTACGGCGACGCCTGAGCCGTCGTGAGATCGAATTTCTTGCAATGATCACTGTTCGAGACATTATCGAAGAGTCGCTACCGAAAGAAACTCAGGTGGTGGCCGGAGAGAAAGGGTTGTCAGGAGAAGTCACCTGGGCAACCCGACCGCGACCCAGCCCGCCCGCGTTCGGCCACCTCAGCGGTGGAGAGCTGGTGTTGCTGACCCCGAACGTGCTAACCACGTTGGACGAGCGGCTCACGCTCGATGCAGCCATCCGCCAACTAGCCGGATTCGGGGTTTCTGCGGTCGGTTTCGCCGGCCGCCCCTCGGCGGCGGCTCGCGCGGCCGCCAATCTCGCGGGAATCCCGTTGATCCAGCTGCCGCCTGATGCGGACCTGGCTCTTCTCGAACGAGAGGCCGCGCATGTAGTTGCCGTCAAACGGCGCGAAGCGCAGCGTAAGGGAAGCGAAACCAGCCGGCGCCTGATGGAACTGGCAATTGCCGGCGAATCGCTGGCCGACTTGACCACCACCATTTCGGAAAGCGCTCGGCGCGATGTCTTCATCGTGGGTCGCGATGGCCGCTTGTTGGCAATGACGAGCCCGAGCGGACAGGTGCCCGCGAGCGCGGTGATGATGCCGTTACTCGATGCTGGCCGGCCGCTCGAAATGGATTGGGTTAAAACCAATCCGGGTGGCAGTATGGCCGAACCAATCACCACGGTTCTTCCGTGGGACGGTGTGCAGTACCGGGTCGTCGCGCCGATTCTCGGACGCGAGGGCTATCTTGGCATGCTCTCACTCCTCATAGGGAACCAGGAAGCCAGTCAGGAGGAGCGGGCCCTGGCGTCACGCGGTGCGGCGGCTTCGGCGATCGTGCTCGGTCGCGAACAGGCGGCTGCAGTTGCCCGCCAGGAACTCGAGCTCAATGTGCTCGATGAGATTCTCGACGGTGCGTTGCGCAGTGAGATCTCGCTCATCCAGCAGGCCCGCCGGCTGGGACACTCCCTCGACCAGCCCCATGTTGCACTGGTGGCGCGTTTCGACGGTGCCGGGGGAACCCTGCCCCGAGCGAGTCTCGATGCCATGCGCACCGCCGTCGAAGCAGCGCTCAGCCGGCTGGAGATTTCCGCCCTCTGGAGAATCAGGCATAACAACATCGAGGTCGTCTGGAACCCGAACCAGGTCGCGCAGAGCGCCGATTTCCCCGACTTATTTCAGCAGGAGCTCGCCCGGCAAAGCCGACCTGGCACTGGAAGCATGGTCTCGCTCGGCGTTGGCGCTCTCCATGCGGGAACCGCTGGTATTCGTCAATCGCACCAGGAAGCCAAGCAAGCGCTGACCATGTCGCGCCGGCTCTACGGACTTGGGCAAGTGACCCGATTCGAGGATCTCGGTATTTACCGATTGCTCTTCGCAGCGCGCGAGTTACCCGAGTTGCGCAGTTTTCACGATGATGCGTTAACCATACTGATCGATTACGACCGGCAACATGGCGCCGAGCTGTTGCGCACCCTGGGAGCGTTCTTTGCCGGACGCTGCGGTCCCAAGGAGAGCGCTGCCATCCTGGGCGTTCACCGGAATACGGTCCTCTACCGGTTGGAACGCATCCGCGAGCTCACCGGCTTCGATCTCGACGATGCCGATGTCCGCCTGCGCCTGCAACTTGCCTATAGCGCGCACATCGCGCTCTTTGCCGACCCCACCGGTGTCATCGGCGGGCGGGAATCGCGTACGGCGTAACTGCCCGCTCACAACCTGGAAACTCGGTGTACGCTGCGGTCCGATCCATGAACCGATCGATACAGCGGAAGTGAGCGGGTAGGTGAGCAAGGCGATGTTGGCAATTCTGATTGGCGTAGCCCTGTTGATGGGCCTGTTCATGGCTATACAACCGGCCATCAATCTCGAGCTGCGCCGCTTTGTTGGCAGCCCGGCCCAGGCGGCCATGGTCTCGACCACCGTCTCCACGATCTCACTGGCATTCTTCGTCTTCGTTGTACAGCGAAAGCCGTGGCCGAGCTTGCAAGCCGCGATCTCTACTCCCTGGTGGATCTGGGTCGGCGGACTGCTTGGCGCGGCCTACGTCGCGATTAGCGTTGTCCTGATCCAGCGGCTGGGCGCGGCCTTCGCGTTTTCCCTGGTGGTTCTTGGCCAGATGGGAACCGCACTGATCATGGACCGGCTGGGATGGTTCGGCGTGACGATTCACGAGCTCACCCCGGGCCGGCTCGTCGGCGTCGCGCTCGTTATCTTTGGAGTCGTACTTATTCGAATGTTCTGAGGAGGGTCACGATGGAGTCATCCGCATTTACTCTGGCCGAGGTCGAAGCCGCCCACGCCGCACAGGAGAACCCATACCTTCAGTTCCTGACGGTGCCAGAAATGAGCCTCGGTCTCTACAACCTCCCGGCTGGCTCCGAGGACCTGCAAACCCCGCACCTCGAAGACGAGATCTACTACGTCGTCTCTGGTCGCGGCCGCCTCTACGCGGGTGACCAGGACTATCCCGCCGAGCCCGGTTCGATTCTCTTCGTCGCCAGGGACGTACCCCACAAGTTCCACGACATCTCGGAGGACCTGCACATCCTCGTCTTCTTCGCACCCGCTCACTTGGGATAAATCATTCGGCGGTGGTCAAATGGCCATTCAATGAAGCTTGTTTGGATAATGGTATGCTCCTAGTGAGTTGTGCATACGGATCGATCGGCGTATGCAGAGAGATTTCTATATATGGCCACCGCTGCGTTGCGTACCTACAAAATGACGGTTCAATCACGGGGGCAGGTGACACTGCCGAAGCATCTGCGAGAGGAGATGGAGCTCAAGCCTGGAGACTCAGTGATTGCCGAGCCTGATGGACTGGGCGGCTATCGGCTCGTGCCCTTAAAACCAATGACGATCGATGAGATGTACGCGCGCTGGGGCGACCCCACCCCTGTGTCCTTCGAGGAGGTCGAGCGGCAAATCCAGGAAGCGCGCGACGCGTATGCCGAAGAGATGGCACTCGAATATGCAGAGTGAGGGCCTCATCGATACGAATGTGTTCATCCACGCACTTCGCGGCGACGAACGTTCGCATGAATGCCGCGAATTCTTGAAACTCTTGAGAACCGGGGAGCGCCGCGTCCGCCTCGAACCATATGTCGTGCACGAGCTGACATTTGTGATCGGTCGGGTGCTCAAGCAGATGACCCGTGAGGAGACAGCGGCGTATATTCGCGAGGTAATCGAATGGCCCGGAGTCGAAAGTGAACGCGAGCTTCTCCTTGGGGCGCTTGTCCGCTGGCAGCGGCCAGGAATCGCGTTTGCAGATGCACTGCTGGCTACTCAAGCGCAATTGAGCGACACGGTGGTTTTTACGTTGAACACCAAACACTTCGCGGATGCTGGCGTAGCCGCTTCCCTACTTCCTGAAAGTCCTGAGTCTCACACCCCGTAAATCTGGAACCCGTCATCCACCGGTTCAAATCCCAATAGCTCCCGTGTCTCCGTCAATGACAGTCGTTTGACACGGTTGTTCGAAATCCCATGCACTACCGCGAAGTCGATCCCTTCCGCGTCGACGCACAGGCGAAACAGTTGATTCAAATCGCGCGGGCTGACGTATGCAGAGAGTTCGTGCTGCTGCGCGGGGTCGGCGAGTCCAGGTCGCTCATAGGCGCCAATCCGCACGCAAATGGCAGAGAGGTCAGTTGTCGCGGCGAACATGCGCGCCATCGCTTCGCCGGAACATTTGGAAACCGCGTACATGTTGAGCGGCCACCACGGGGCATTGATCGGCGTTTCGTCGTCCTTGGGATACCCGAGCACGGTCTGCACGCTACTGGCATAGATCACGCGCTCGCATCCTGCCCCAGCCGCGGCACGAAAGATGTGGTACGTCCCATCGAAATTGTTGGGGCGTAGCGAGTCGTAGTAATCGGCGGCAGGAGACGGATCGGCTGCCAGATGCAGGACCACATCGATCTCCTGCACCGCATGAACACACGCTTCGTAGTCGGCCACGTTCAAGACCAGCGATTCGGCGTCAGGCAACACGTCATGCACAGCATCGCTGCGGTCGGCCAACCGGAAGGCGTACCGATCGGCCATCTCGGTGACGAACGCGCGACCGATCCGCCCTGCCGCACCGGTTACGAGCACTCGCTTCTGTTTCGACATGGACCTGACTCCTCATTGTTCTGACAGACGCAAGGAGCCTGAAGTTGCATACGCGACAGCACTCCCGGAAACGATCGCGACTATTATCACCAGCCAGCGTGTGCGAGAGGATGTTGAACGTGGCAGATATCGAAATCGAGCGCATGGACCAGCTATCCGAAGTCGATGTGGACCAACTTGCGGACTTGCTGGTGGCGATTGTGGAGCAGGGGGCGTCAGTCGGCTATCTGCCCCCACTCGATCCAGACGAAGCTCGATCTTATTGGCGCAAAGCCATCGGGTCCGATACCACGCTCTTCCTGCTGGCTCGCCGCGACGATCGTATCGTCGGAACCATTCAGCTCGAATGGAGCCCGAAGAAAAACGCGCGCCATCGCGCCGAAATCAACAAGCTGCTCATCCATCCCAACGCGCAACGGCTCGGCATCGGCCGCCTGCTGATGGATCGGCTCGAAACCATCGCCGTCGAAAACGGCTGGACCACGCTCCATCTCGACACCCGCGAAGGCGACATCTCCAACGACTTTTACCAGGCTCAGGGCTGGACTATGGCCGGCGTCATCCCCCGATGGGCCGAATCCGCCTCAGGCTTCCTCGTGGGCACGGCCTTCTACTACAAACTCCTGTAACCCGTGTCGCCCCGAACGGAGCCGAGGAACCTCTTGTTGCCCAACGCCCGGGCCGCACTTCCTGAACACAAAGAACGCGCGGCCGATTCGACCGCGCGTTCCTCAAGTCTGAATCAGGATGACGTCATACCTACGCCACGCCCAGATCCGTAACCATCTGGCGGATTCGATCGAGCGCCCGTTGCAGGTTCTCTTCTGAATTCGCGTAGGAAAGGCGTAGATATCCCTCGCCATACGCACCGAATGC
>JBBQPB010000023.1:0-12944 GCA_038331435.1 Thermomicrobiales bacterium
TCACCCATCCGCTCGAGCTCGGAGATGATGTGGAGACCCGCCGCAATCTGGCGCAGATCACCGGCCATCGGCGCCTGCATTGCGATGACGGCCAGCGCTTCGTCTTCCAGGTTCCAGCGTAGTTCGTTGATGTCGTGATCTGCGTTCACCACCTGTTGCGCGAGTTTGACGTCCTGATTCTTCAGTGCGTCGGTCGAGCGCGCAATCGCCTTATCGACCATCGAGCTCAGCTGCACCACCTGGTCTCGCAATTGACCGAGACTCCGCATGTACTCTGCGCGGGTCATAGTGTCTCCTTTCTGTAGCCAGGACGCTTAACCGAAGCGGCCGGTGATGTAATCCTCGGTTCGGCTGTCTCGTGGATTCGTGAAGATGTCGCGAGTAGGGCTCGACTCGACCAGGACGCCCATGCGGTTCTCGCCAAGCGAGAAAAACACCGTCTGGTCGGAAACACGCGCGGCCTGTTGCATATTGTGCGTCACGATGGTGATGGTGTAATTCTTTGCCAGCTCCCGCATCAGGTCCTCGATGCGCAGCGTCGAAATCGGATCCAGCGCCGAGCAGGGTTCGTCCATCAGGATGACATCGGGGTTGTTCGCCAACGCCCGGGCGATACAAAGTCGCTGCTGCTGGCCTCCGGAAAGCGCCAGTCCGCTCTGGTCGAGCTTGTCCTTGACCTCGTCCCAGAGCGCTGCCGAGCGCAGGCACCACTCGACCAGCTCATCCATCCCCTTGCGAATGCCATTCACCTTGGCGCCCCACGCAACATTGTCGTAGATGCTTTTTGGAAATGGGTTCGGCTTTTGAAAGACCATCCCGATCCTCCGTCTGACCATCACCGGGTCAACGCCGGAAGACAAGATGTTCTCGCCGTGAAACAGAATCTCACCCTCGACCCGTGCAGTTGGAATGAGATCGTTCATCCGGTTGATACTGCGCAAGACCGTGCTTTTGCCACATCCAGACGGCCCGATGAGGGCGGTAATGCGATGTGTGGCGATTTCGAAGGTAACATCGCCAACGGCTTTGAAATTGCCGTAATGGACGTTCAGATTTCGAATATCGATCAATGGTTGCCCGGCAGCCGAGCTGCCCGCGGCTTCCTGGGTAAGGGGTTGTTCGAGCTGCTGAGTCATAGGGTTACCACCGCGTCCTCGACGAGAACCTTTGCCGGACAATAATTGCGATCAAGTTCATGGAAATGAGCAAGACCAACAGGACGATAATGCCGGCCGCAGCCAGATCGCGAAACTCTGTTTGCGGGCGCGACATCCAGTTGTAAAGCTGAATGGGAATCGTCGTATACGAATCCATGAAACCACTTGGTTTCGAGGTCACGAATCCGGCCGCCCCGGCAACGAGCAGTGGCGCCGTTTCACCGATAGCGCGAGATACCGCCAGGATGACTCCGGTCAAAATGCCCGGCACTGCCGCCGGCAACACATGGGACGCGGTTACCTGCCATCGGGTTGCCCCGACGCCGTAGGCCGCTTCCCGAAGGGACCAGGGAATCGCCTTAAGCGCCTCCTGGCTTGAAATGATGATCACCGGCAAGCTCAACAGGGCCATCGTAAGCGCACCCGCCAATACGACACGGCCTAAATCAAGCCACTGCACGAATATGCCGAGTCCCAGCAGTCCATATACCACGGAGGGGACGCCTGCCAGATTCGAGATGTTGATTTGCAGCAGGCGAGTCCAGCGGTTCTTGGGAGCGTACTCTTCGAGGAAGATCGCTGAGGCCACTCCCATGGGAAAGGCCACAAGCAACGTCAGCGAGATGATCCAGAGCGTACCTGAGATCGCAATACTCAGACCGGCTTTCTCCGGTTTTCTCGACGGGGGATTCGTCAGCAATCCCCAGCTGAGCCAGCCCCAGCCTCGCTGAAAGATGTACCAGAGAAGAACGGCAAGCGCTGCGACCGCGAGAAGGGTCGCGGCCAGAAAGACCACCTTCCCAATCGATGCAATCCGTTGCCTCCGGCTAAGGTTGCCGATATCGGAAAGTGATGTCGACTTCGGCAAGATTGGTGGGGAGCTCATTCGTACTCCTCCCGGAATCGCCGGACGAACCAGTGGCTAAAAATGTTCAATGCAAGCGTCATAACGAACAAGAGCAGTCCCACGGCGAAGAGGGAGTAGTAAATGGTGGAACCGCGCGCTGCGTCGCCAGAAACTACCTGCACGATGTACCCGGTCATCGTTTCACCAGGCTGCAAGGGGTTAGTCACCATTTGAGCTTTCGATCCAGCAGCGAGTGCCACGATCATCGTCTCGCCGACGGCTCGCGACGCCGCCAGCATGAACGACGCCACAATTCCCGATAGGGCGGCCGGAACGATGATGCGGGTTGATACTTCAAGTTTCGTAGCGCCCAAGGCGTAAGCGCCCTCTCGCATCGCGCTTGGAACCGACCGGATGGCGTCCTCGGACAACGATGCAATGAGCGGCACGATCATGATGCCCACCGCGATAGATGCAGCCAGAACGTTGTAGACGCTCGTCTGCGGCCAAACAACCTTGAGAATGCTCGGCGTGATAAAGGTCAGTGCGAAGAAGCCGTAGATGATCGTCGGTATGCCAGCCAGCAGCTCGAGCACCGGCTTGAGAACTGCTCGTGTCCGCGGGGACGCGTACTCACTCAAAAAGATCGCACTCATCAGGCCGATCGGCATGGCAACCAGCATCGATAACAGGGTCACCATCAGCGTCGCGGAGACCAGGGGCAGAACGCCCCATTGTTGTTGATTCTGGAAGAGCGCCGTCCAGGTTGTTCCTGTGAGAAAGTCGACGATGGAGACATCGGCAAAAAAGTTGACCGCCTGAGCGAGCAGCACCACCACGATGCCTATCGTGGTGAGCACCGACACAATCGCGCACGCGAGCAGTAAGTAACCTACAGTCTTTTCGGTCAGGTGCTGCCGGCGAAGCAGCTTTTGGTCGACATAGGACCCCCCAGGCCGAAAAAACGGCAAGGCGTCAGTCTGGGTGCCACTGCCTGTCCTGGGTTCAGTCGCCATAGGAGGTTCTCGCTCAATACTCGCCATAGATCTTAAACCGTACCTCTCCCCCTACGTAACGGGCGGCTCCGGATTCCGGAACCGCCCGCACAAGAAATGAGAGGGTGCTTATCCCGCCGACTCGGGGGTTCCCATGCCGTCGACCGCTGCCTGCAGCTGGGCCTGGTCGTCGGCATACACCTGATCCGGAGATGCGACGTATCCGACATCGGCAACCAGCTCGCGAGCCGTGGCGACGTAGAACTTCAGGAACTCCTGCACCTCGGGACGCTGGATGCTCTCGGCATTGACGTAGACGTAAAGCGGGCGAGAGAGCGGCGTGTACGAGAGGTCACGCACCGTCTCGGTGGTCGGCTCGACGCAGCCACTACCACTGTCGACGGCAACCAGTTTCAGACGGTCCGTGTTCTGCTCGTAGTACGCCAGGCCGAAGTAGCCAAGTGCGTTCGCATCGCCGGCAACGCCTTCGACCAGTTGGTTATCGTCCTCGCTTGGGAGGTAGTTGGTGGTCGAACTTCCCTCTTCGCCAACGATCTCCTTAGTGAAGTAGTCGAAGGTGCCCGACGCGGTGCCTGGTCCATAAAGAGAAATCGGCTGGTCCGGGAAAGACGGATCGATTTCGTTCCAGTTGGTGGCCGGGTTCTCCGGCTGCCACATCATCTTTAGCTGATCGACGGTCAGGCAATCGACGAAGTCGTTTTCCGGGTTCACAACGATGGCAATACCGTCATAGGCGACTTCGAAGACGTAGTAATCGACGCCATTGGCCGCACAGTTTGCGGCCTCCTCGTCCTTGATCGATCGGGAGGCGTCCTGCAGGTCGGTCTCGCCGTTGCAAAAACGCTCGAACCCGCCACCGGTGCCAGAAATGCTCACTTCGAGCTGCACGCCCGGGGCAACGCCGGCGAATTCCTCAGCCATAGCCTCGGTGATGGGTCCGACGGTCGACGATCCATCTGCGATGATGGTACCCGAAAGCTCGCCGGCGCCGTCTGGGGCCTCGTACGGCAGCGGAGTAGCATCCTGCGCCATTACGCCGCCAAGCGATACGGTGAGCGCAAGCCCGACGGCGGCTGCCGTGCCAAGCAGCGCGCGGCGCGAGCCTCGAACATTCAGAAACGACATTCTTTCTCCTTTTCCGACAAGCGGATCAGTCACGCCGGGAACATCCTCCCGGCTCTTCAATGCCAAAGTGGCAGTGAATTCAAAGGTGAAAAAGTGAGGCTGATTCACTAGGAAGCGGCCTCGAAGCTATAGCCACTGCCGTAGATGGTGCGAATCATCCCCTCGGGAGCACCAGCCTCACGGAGCTTGGAGCGTAACCAGGACATATGCACGTCGATCGTGCGCTCATCCACAAAGATGTCGGTGCCCCAAACGGTATCGAGCAGTTGTTGTCGTGTGAACACGCGACCGGGCGCCAGTGCAAGCTCGCGCAGCAAGCCGAACTCTTTTCTGCTGAGTGCTAGCTCCACCTCGGCAATCTGCACTTTTTGACTCTCCAATTCGATTGACAAAGGGCCGCGATAGAGCACGGATGGTGGACGAGCTGACGGAATCGATCGCCGCCGCATCGTTGCCCGAACGCGCGCAATAAACTCCCGCAACGCGAAGGGCTTGACAATGTAGTCGTCAGCGCCCATTTCCAGCCCGTCGATTTTGTCCTGCTCTTCGCCACGAGCGGAAACGATCAGGACTGGTACACCGCTGCGAGAACGAATCTGGCGGAGTACCGCCAGTCCATTCATTCCCGGCAACATGAGATCCAGTACGACGAGGTCGATCTCGTCGAGCTGTTCCCGCACCACCCTCATGGCCGCCTCACCATCGGCCACGCTGATGACTCGATATCCGGCGCGAATGAGGTTGTAGGTCGTAGTGCTACGAAGGGTGGGATCGTCTTCGACCAACAGAATCGCCGGGCTCTGCGCTGTGGCGAGGGTGGCATGTGGTTCAGACTTGGGTTGGAGGGCAGTTCGGTCGCTCATCACGTCCGAATGCTAGGGCCGGTCCGTTACGCCACTGTTATCGGTCTGTAAATTCTTTGTTAGCGTCCCGTCGGACTCGACGATGCCACCGGAGTCGCGGTTCCGGCGCTCAACAACTGAATTGCGGCATCGAGCTGAGCATCGCCTTTTTCGGTTGGTGGCGTCTTTTCCACGTCGACATCCGGCACAATGCCGATCTTGTCGATGGCGTTCTGGTCCGGCGTCAACCAATGCGCAAACGTCAGACGAAACGAAGAGCCATCGTCGAACTCATGGACCCGTTGGACCGAACCCTTGCCGAACGTCGTCTCGCCGACAATTGTGGCTCGATCGTAGTCACGCAACGCGCCCGCCACGATTTCGGCTGAGCTGGCCGTACCGTTATTCACTAACACGACCATCGGCAGGTCGTCGGCATTGACGGATCCCGAAATAATCGGCTGCTCGATCTCGTCTCCCTCGACATTCGGATCGAAGTCTTCCCAGAGTGCAGGACCGGAATCGGCTGGCACGAAACGGCCGATGGTCTCCTGCGCACTTTGCACCCAGCCGCCGCCATTGTTGCGTAGGTCGAGCACGATTCCGTCCACGCCGTCGTTCTTGGCCGCCTGGATTGCCGTGTCCAGCTCGGCGGCGGTCTTGTCACCGAAGACCACGATTGTGATCACGCCAATGTTCGACTCCTCGTCCAGACTGTACGTCACGACTGGAATCGGAATCTTGCGCCGCTCGACCTCGAGGTTGGTCGGTTCGCCGTCACCTCGTTGCAGCATCAACGAGACCCTTTGTCCCGCGGGGCCCTTGAGCAGATCGAGCGCTTCCGCATCGGCCAGACCTGCCACTGACTGGCCATCGATTTGCAGGATGACGTCCCCGGCCAGAATGCCAGCCTCCTCAGCGGGAGACCCGGGAATCGGCGCAACGATGGTCAGTTTCCCGTCTCGCGACGCGACCCAAACTCCGATTCCCTCGAACGTGCCAGCCAGCTGATCGGCAGCTTGCTGTTGATCTTCCGGGGGCAAATAGGTGGAGTAGTCATCGAGGCCGCTTGCCAGCCCGGTGAGCGCGTCACCTTCGAGGTCGCTCCAGAACTCCTCGTCGTTCTGACCCGATGGTGGGCGCCCATAATATTCTTCCTCAACTAGCTTCTCGACTTGCGACAGCCGATCCAGGTTCCCACCGGACCCGGACGTCGAGGTGATGGATTTCTCCCCGCCAAGCTGCTCGGGAAGCCATTCGCGTTGCGCAAGCGCTCCCAGAAAGAACGCCGTCAATGCAATCAAAACGCTGATGCTCACCATGAACGTCAGGAACACCGGTTTGCGAATAGTCATTTCTGTGTCAGACATAGAGAACTCTCGAAGGCAAGTTGGTCGACGCGCGGTAGGCAGCGCGCCGGATCGGCAAACCTGATAATACGTGCCGAAGATGAACGGGAACCACCTGCCATTGCGTTCCCATCGTTGTGGAGAGGGTGCGCGGTGTTTCTGGCGATCGATGTTGGCAACACCAACGTGCACATTGGGCTCGCTTCAGACCTGAATGGTCCGTGGCTCCGCACCTTCCGCTTTTCCTCAGCACGTGACCGAACTGCGGATGAATGGCATGCACTTTTGGATGTGCATTTGGAAGCGATCAACTGCATCCGTTGCCAGGTGGCCATGTGCAGCGTGGTGCCGGCAATAACGCGAAGTCTGACCGACTACATCGAGCAACGTTTCGGCGTACCACCGCTGCTGGTTTCGAGCGGACTCTCACTCGGCATAGAAGTGGCCACCGAACAGCCGCATGAAACCGGCACCGACCGCATCACCAATGCGGTGGCAGTCGATGCGCTCTATGGCCGTCCGGCCATCGTTGTCGATTTCGGAACTGCCACCAAGGTCGACGCGCTGGACCGGGACGGACGATTTCTGGGCGGTTCGATTGCAACCGGACTCGGGGTAAGCATGGACGCGCTCGCGTCTCGCGCCGCCCGGCTCTATGCCGTTCCCATCGAAGTGCCGCCCATGGCGATTGGTCGTAACACCACGACGGCGATCCAGTCCGGCGTGGTGCTAGGTCATCTCAAGATGGTCGAGGGTCTGGTCGAGATGGCGCTGGAGGAGCTCGGGGGCTGCGACTTCGTCGTGCTCACTGGAGGAAACGGCGCGCTCTTCGCTGAGAAATCAAACTGGTTCGGCCCCTATGAGCCCAATCTTACGCTCGAAGGGCTGCGCGTTATCGCCAGGCGCGCCCAGATCTCGGACGATGAGTACGTCCGATAAATTCCATGTCTGTTGCCAGATACCATGCAGATTCCCTTGGCTGTTTTACCGAAATCGTCAACCCTGATTGTGACCAACCCCTCGAGGTTTCTATAATGGCCTCACGATTGCTTGCGTCCAATGGAGGTCTGCCCGGTGCAGACGATCCGCAACCGAATCCGTCAGCCTCATTCGAACGCCCCGGGAACGGTGCGTGCCATCGGCTGGCGAGTGGCCGCATATCCAATCGGACGACTACCCATCGACGGATGATGGGTCAACTGGCCTGAACGGCTCTCGACGAAGGAGACCCCGTGAAGCATTACTCAGCGGACAACATTCGCAACATCGGCCTCTTCTCGCATGGTGGTGCGGGAAAGACGTCATTGGCCGAGGCAATGTTGTTTGCAACCGGGGCAACCACACGTCTCGGCAAGGTCGAAGACGGCAATACGATCACCGACTTCGACGTGGACGAAATCAAACGCCACATGTCCATTTCGCTTGCCCTCGCACCCGTTGAATTCGGCGATCATAAAATCAACGTCGTCGACGTTCCGGGATACGCCGACTTTCTCGGAGAAGTCCAGTCCACACTCGCTGTCGTCGACGCTGCGGTCATCTTGCTAGACGGTTCCGCAGGCGTAGAGGTCGGTAGCGAGAAAGCCTGGGCGTTGGCGAGTGAAGCTGGCGTGCCCAAGATCCTCTTCGTCAACAAGATGGATCGAGACAATGCCGATTTCGGCCGGACCATTGAATCCGCCCGGGCGATCCTTGGTCCGATGGTTGGCCCCTTGCAGCTACCGATAGGTTCCGAAAAGTCGTTCTGCGGCGTGGCCGACATCCTCTCGGGCCGCGCTTACATGTTTGACGACGACAACCCGGGCAAGTCGATCGAGGCTGACATTCCCGACGAGTTCAAGCGTCCCGTCCGTGAAGCGCGGGGCCAGTTGATCGAAGCCGCCGCCGATTCGGATGAAGTGCTGATGGAGCGCTACCTGAACGACGAAGAGATCAGCGACGAAGAGCTGCGCCATGCTGTCGATGTAGCGATTCGCAATGGTGACATGGTTCCGGTCTTTGCCGGAGCTGGGTCGTCGATGAAGGGTGTCGACCGACTTCTGGAGGCGATCGTGCATTACGCGCCGCCGGCATCATCTCGCACGGTCACGGCGACGAATTCCAGAGGCGAGGAAGAGCTCAGTGCTGATCCTTCAGCTCCGCTGGCGGCGTTGGTGTTCAAGACGGTTGCCGACCCACACGTTGGACGTGTCTCGTACTTCCGGGTCTTCTCTGGTTCGTTCAAATCGAACGGCTCGGTCTACAACCAGCATTCCGAAAAGAGCGAGCGCGTTGGACATGCATTCACCCCGCGTGGGAAAGAGCATATCAATGCCGACTCCATCGATGCTGGCGATATCGGCGCGATCGGTAAGCTATCGGTCACGCATACCGGTGACACATTGAGCGACGAGAACCTTCATCTCGAGCTGAAACGGATCGACTTCATCAAACCGTCGTATTCCGCAGCGGTCAATCCAAAGACAAAGGCCGACCTAGACAAGATGGGACAGGGCCTGCACCGTATTGTCGAGGAAGATCCCACCTTGCAGCTGGGACGCGATACGGTTACCGGTGAGACGATTCTTTCCGGGCTCGGTGAACCACACATCCAAATTGCGATCGAGCGAATGACTCGCCGCTATGGCGTCAATGTCGAGCTGGACCTGCCCCGCGTGCAGTATCG
The DNA here is from genome assembly GCA_038331435.1 of Thermomicrobiales bacterium. Taxonomy (GTDB): domain Bacteria; phylum Chloroflexota; class Chloroflexia; order Thermomicrobiales; family UBA6265; genus JAMLHN01. The sequence continues at coordinate 9,002 of JBBQPB010000023.1, forward strand.
CGAAACGATTTCCGCCAAAACCATCTCCGAGTACAAGCACAAGAAGCAAACCGGTGGCGCCGGACAGTATGGCCATGTCTTCCTGGAGCTCGAACCGTTAGAAGCGAGCGATTTCGAGTTCACCGAGCGCGTGGTCGGTGGCTCGGTCCCGAGGAATTTCTATCCGGCAGTTGAAAAAGGTGTGCGCGAAGCGCTGGATGCCGGCCCCGTGGCTGGATATCCGGTGGTGAACGTGAAGGTCACGCTCCTCGACGGCAGCTATCACGACGTCGACTCGAACGAAATGGCTTTCAAAATCGCCTCGAAGGAAGCGTTCAAGAAGGGCATCCTGATGGGCAAGCCGATTCTCTTGGAGCCGGTGATGACCATTGCAATTGTGGTGCCCGACGGCTTCACCGGGGATGTCATGAGCGACCTCAATAGCAAACGCGCGCATGTCACGGGCATGAACCCTGCCGCGAATGGGTCGACCTGCATCGAGGCGACGGTCCCTGGAGCAGAGATTCAGCGCTATGCTACCGACCTTCGCTCCATTACGCAGGGGCGAGGTTCGTTCACGAGCGAGTTCTCACATTACCAGCCCGTTCCGCCCAACCTTGCCGAACAGATCAAGGAAGAAGCGCGGGTTCGAGAGGAAACGGCTGCTTGAGCCAACAACAGATGTCCATAGGGGAGCCGGTGACCGGCTCCCCCGTTCCACTTTCCTCCCCGAAAGCCCCGTACATCGTTACCTTCGACGGAGGCGCAGATCCGAATCCTGGCAAAGGATATGGAAGTTTCCATATTGCGAGTCCTACCGGACAGGAAATCCTTGAACGGCGAGATTTCTCAGATTTTGGACCGTCGATGACGAACAACCAGGCCGAGTATCGAACGCTCATCGAGGCACTACGCTTTCTGCGGCAGAAACTTGGGGAACGTGCACCGGTCGAGCATGTTCGCGTCGATGGCGACAGCCAACTGGTCATCAATCAGGTTCAGGGAATTTGGAAGGTCCGGCAGGAAAACCTCAAACCGCTCCGGGCCGAAGCGGTCAGCCTCGCATCGGGCTTTGGCTCGATCTCGTATCGCTGGCACCGGCGGGACAATTCGGTCCGACTGCTGGGGCATTGAGCGAGTGCGGTTCGCGTTTCTGCGATCGAAAATGGGTCGCTGTCGACGGTCAGTTGATAAGAACGATTCGGTTGCCGGTGAGCAATGCCGTTTGCGATAGGGCGCAAGATGTACGTGAATCGCACCCTTGAACGTCTACCTGCACAAAGAGACCCTCGATCCTTTATAATCCTCTTCCGGCTGACGGGCGGTTAGCTCAGCTGGTTAGAGCGCCACGTTGACATCGTGGAGGTCACTGGTTCGAGTCCAGTATCGCCCACCCCCAAGCGCCCGCTCGCAAGAGTGGGCGTTTTGTTCGCAACCGAGGACGCCTCAACGCGTGATCCCCATTCCGGCCCGCTCATGAATCTCCAGGCATTCGAAGTCGCTTCCCGTTTATTTCGTGCCATCGCGCTGCTTGCGTTGGCGGCTGTGGTGCTTGGCGCGTTAAGTGCTCCCGTCGCTGCTCAGAATTCGGCGCTCGATGGCATTTCCTCCAAACGCTACATCGTCATCGACGCAGAGACTGGAGAGGTGTTCGTCGAACACAACGCCGATGAGCATGCGGCGATTGCCAGTCTGACCAAAGTTTTCACGACCATCGAAGCGCTCGAGCTGGCCGAACTCGATACCCCGATCACAACCAAGAGCTCCGATCTCTTTGGGGCCGATTCCACCACCATGGGATTCGGTCCGGGAGAGACTTTTTCGTTGAAGGACCTGCTCTACGGCATGATGCTGCCGTCCGGAAACGATGCTGCCCACGCCGTCGCCCGATCACTTGGTGACGAGCAAGGTGACACCGATCAACAAGCTGTGAGCAAATTCATCGACTTGATCAACCAGCGACTCTCCGACATGGGATTGACGAATACCCATTTGATGAATCCACATGGTCTGAGTGAAGACGGGCACTATTCGACCGCGCGCGATCTGGCGACCTTTATGATGTACGCCCTCAAGTACTCCACGTTCCAACAGGTCATCGGAACCAGCTCGTATACGACCGCCGACGGCTACTATTACGTGAGCAATACCAACAAGCTTTTGAACGGCTATGCGGGACTCATCGGCGGGAAAACCGGGTACGATGACGAGGCGGGCTATTGCTTGATCGAGGTCGCAACTCGCGACGGTTCCACCATGATTTCGGTCACCCTCGATGGTGAGGCCCCGGACGTCTGGTATGAGGACAACGCGATCCTGCTCGATTACGCCTTCGCAGCCAAGGCTGAGCGTGAGGCTGCAGGCAAACTCATCACCGGCGATCAGGTAAATTACCGTGATCCGGATGCCGCTCAGATCCTTGCCCAAAGTCGTGGCGGCAATTCGATCGGAGCCGTTCCCGGCGCCTCACCTTCGCCAGTAGCTGACATATCCGCTACACCGGTCCTTCAGGCGACAGCCTCTCCTGTAGCCGCCACCTCGAGCAGCCAGGAGTCGAATGCGTCGGGTAGCAGTCGGCGGTTTTCAACTCCGATTGTGGCCCTGGTTGCACTCGCTGCACTGGCCCTGGCCGGTTTCTGCGGCTGGATGGCCTTGCGGCAGTCGCAACGCCGAAAAGCTGCGATGATCGTTCCGTCCAACGCGCTGCTCGACCAGGATCCGGGTTGACAATGGGCTAACTCGGTCCGTATCCTCAGCTTCAATAGAATATCTCTGGCGCGTCGAACGGGACGAGTATCGCCATCCGGGACTTTAGAGAGCTTTCCTCCAGCTGAAACGAAAGCAGATACCGGTCGCGGGAAAACCAACCGGGAGCGCCTGAGCGGCTCGCCTCGATATTGGCGAAAGCGAGAGAATCCGATCGATTCTGAAATCAGGGTGGAACCACGTCAGCCAGACGTCCCAGTGTGGGCGCCTGGTTTTTTGATGTTCAAGAAGACAGAAGAAAGCGAAAATCGAGATGGCACAGACAGATTTGCACGAGCTCTCGGAAGAAATGGATATTGCGTTCGAGCCGGAGGCAGCCGGCGAATTCGAACTGGCGCGAATGCGGCACTCGACTGCCCACTTGATGGCTGAGGCGATTCAGGAGCTCCATCCTGACGTCAAGTTCGCCATCGGTCCGGCGATCGAACATGGTTTCTATTACGACATGGACCTGCCGATCCCGCTCAGCTCAGATGATCTGGCGGCGATCGAAGAACGGATGCGGAAGCACCAGAAGGCAGCCGAGCGTTTCGTATGCACGGAAGTCTCCCGCCAGGAAGCCCTCGACATCTTCGGCGACAATCCCTATAAAATCGAGCTCATCAATGGTTTTGCCGAAGGCGAACCGATCACGACCTATCGTCAAGGCGATTTCCTCGACCTCTGTCGGGGACCGCATGTGGAGTCGACGGATCGAATCGGCCCCTTCAAGCTGCAATCCGTCGCCGGTGCATATTGGCGCGGCGATGAGAATCGTCCGATGCTCCAGCGTGTCTACGGCACGGCCTGGTTTACGCAGGAAGAGCTCGATGCCTATCTGGCCCGACTGGAAGAAGCGCAGCGGCGCGATCACCGGCGTTTGGGCAAGGACCTGGAACTCTTCACCGTGTCCGAGGAGATTGGACCAGGGCTGATTCTCTGGATGCCAAACGGAGCCACGGTCCGCTACCTGGTCGAACAGTACGAGCAGCAGGAGCAACTCGCGCGCGGCTATCAACTCGTCTATACGCCCCACATCGCGTCAGAGAAGATCTACAAGATTTCCGGGCACCTCGAGACATACAAGGAGAACATGTACTCCCCGATGTCGATCGAGGACGTCGACTACTACCTGAAGCCGATGAATTGTCCCGGTCACATCATGATCTACAAGAGCAACGTGCGATCGTACCGGGAGCTTCCGGTTCGGTATGCCGAG
>JBBQPB010000024.1:0-12808 GCA_038331435.1 Thermomicrobiales bacterium
GATCGCTCTTGCCAGTCACGCGGGCTGGCTAGATATTCGCTGGCCGACTGCTGGGAGCGCGTGGGCAATACACGCAGACGATCGCCGGTGATCCAATCGGTTTCGTTGGCGGACCGCAAGAAATCTTCGCGCCAGGCGACAACGTCCTGGGGGACGATCAACTGGGGCGAAAGTACCGACGACGGTGGGGCCGCAGCTAAGGCAACGTGCATTTCCCCGGTGACGCGGCCAAGCCGTTCCACGAATTCCAGGGAATCACTTGCCTTGAGCCGAAGGAGTTCGGTCAGTGCCGTCCAGGCGTCACGGTGATCGCCGACATGTTGCTGAACGAGCATGAGCGGAATACTGCCCGCTTCGCCACGATAGGTGGCGGCGGAAATAAGTTTTGGAACGGATGGGAACCCTGCCTCCGACCCCAGATACCGGTTCATGTCGACTTCGATATTCTGTCCGACTTCGAGACGCCGGTAGAGTTTGACGATCACCTGGTCGCCATAGGTGATGGATGAGTTGCTCTGCTCGAACGCCATGGCGTTCGATTGTGTGGCAGGTCCGAGCAGCAAGGGGAGACCGTCGAGCATCCACGGTTCGAAGACGAAGGTGCCATGCTGCCCGATAAGATTCAACTGCGCTCCGGCATCGATCAGAAAGTCACGGAAACTCGCATCACTGATGGCGTCCTGCACCCAGCGGGGGTGAGTTTGATCGTCCGACCAGGCGATCGTGGCGCGTTCCGGAGTAGGTTCGCGATGCACCGTCATCGGCACGAAATAACGGCGAGCGTCACCGAGCTCGTAGTCGATCCCAATCAGCGCAAGCAGAATCGTGCAGTCACTTGATTCGGCCGTGGCCAGATCGACGATGCTCAACTCGGTAATCGGGCGCAGTTTGTCTGCGTACCAGCGTTGCCGGTCGAGATAGGCGGGTAGCCCAGCGGCGATTGCCTGCCAGAGAAGGTCGTCGATCACGCGGGGTGATCCTTGTCGGCGATTGCGTGACGGTCAGCGACTACGATGGGGAAACCTCAAACCAATAGTAGCCCAGCGGTCCGATCACGATCGGATACGGAGCATCGGTTACCGGCGGGAAGACGGCTCCCCCGAATGCCTCGGTCAAGCTCGAGCCTGCCATCGACGAAAGATCGATCGCGACGCTTTCCACCTTATCGGAGAGATTGACGACGCAAAGCATGGTGTCGTCTTCCCAGTTGCGGATGTAGGCCAGAATCGAGTGATTTTCGGGCAGGATGAAATCGATCGTCCCGCGGCCGAAGGCGTTATGCCGCCGGCGTATCTCAAGGATACGCCGGGTCCAGTTCAACAGTGACGACGGGATCAGCTCCTGATCGGACACATTGATATGTTCGTAGCCATAGACCGGGTCGTTGATGATCGGCGCCCACAGTTCGTTGGTCAGCGAGAATCCGGCGTTCCTGTCCGCAGACCATTGCATCGGGGTGCGAACTCCGTTGCGATCGCGCAGCCAGATATTGTCCCCCATCCCAATCTCGTCGCCGTAGTAAATGCAGGGGGAGCCTGGGAGCGAAAGCATCATGGCGTTGATGAGCTCGATGGCGTTGCGGTTGTTGCTCATAAGAGGAGCCAACCGCCGCCGAATCCCGAGGTTGCTCTTCATGCGGGGGTTCGGGGCGAACATGTTCCACATATATTCGCGCTCGTCGAGTGTCACCATTTCAAGCGTGAGCTCGTCGTGGTTGCGCAGAAAGGTGCCCCACTGGCAATCGGGGCGGATGTCGGGCGTTCGCCGCAGGATGTCGATGATGGGAGCTCGATCCTCGCGGCTCATGGCCATATAGAGACGTGGCATCACCGGAAAGTGAAATCCCATTTGGAACTCCGGTTCTTCGGCGGATCCGAAATATTCGACAACGTCTTCCGGCCATTGATTTGCTTCCGCCAACAGAATCTTGCCAGGGAACTCGGTATCGACCATCTTGCGTAGCTTGTGCAGAAATTGATGCGTCTCGGGCAAGTTTTCGCAATTGGTGCCTTCGCGCTCGTAGAGATAGGGAACCGCATCGCAGCGAAAACCGTCCAGTCCAAAACGCAACCAGAAACGAGCAACATCGAGCATCTCCTCGTGGAGGGTCTCGTTGTCGTAGTTCAGATCGGGCTGGTGATAGAAAAACCGGTGCCAGAAGTATTGATTGGCGACGGGATCGAAGGTCCAATTGGATACTTCGGTGTCAATAAAGATGATGCGGGCCCCGCCGTATTTCGTGGGATCGTCACTCCAGACGTAGTAGTCACGCTTGGGAGATTTTGGATCGCTGCGCGCTTCCTGGAACCAGCTGTGCTGGTCGGACGTGTGGTTGAGGACGAGATCGGCGACGACCTTCAACCCTCGCGCATGAGCGGCATCAATGAAGTTGATGAAGTCGCCCACCGAACCGTAGTCCGGATGAACACTGAGAAAGTCGGCGATGTCGTAGCCGTCGTCCAAGTTCGGTGATGGGTACATCGGAAGGACCCAGATGCAATCAACCCCAAGATCGCGGATGTAGTCGAGCTTTTGGGCGAGGCCGCGAAAATCCCCTTTGCCATCGTTGTTGGAATCGAAAAAGGAGCGGACCTGCACTTCGTAGAAAACCGCATCCTTGAACCAAAGCGCATCGTTCGACGGCATCGTCTTTCGTTCTCTCCCTGTGTCCGCCGCATGCCCAGACCATCCGATTGCGCGGATAGTAGAACTTTTTCAGCAACGGCGAGAAGCGTCGTTTCGATCAGGCATCGATCTCGACATAATCGACGCGCTGCCATCTTCGTAGATGGATGATGTGTGCCGACTCTTTCAAAGGATCGAGAAGGACATATTGCGATCTGCCGGTCCAGAAATAGCGTTCGCCGGTGATGAGGTCGTGCGCTTCGTACTGTTCGTCCAGCGGCAAAGCAAATTCATCCAGCGGGAAGTGGATCATGGTTTCGTGGGTTTGAAAGGGATCGAGGTTGATGACCACAAGAATGTTGTCACTCTTGTCGCGCGTCTGCTTGCCATAGACCAGAATGTTGTCGTTGTCCGACCAATAGAAGCGTAAATTGTCGTACTCATGCAAAGCCGGATGATCCCTGCGTATCTGATTGATGCGGGAGATGTCCGCGCGGATGTTGCCTGGACGATCCCAGTCCCACACCTTCAAGTCGTACTTTTCCGAGTTGAAGTACTCCTCCTTGCCAGGAACCGGGGTGGCCTCGCACAGCTCGAAGCCGCTGTAAATGCCATAGACGCTGGAAAGGGTCGCGGCCAGTACGGCTCGAATCTTGAAACCCGCCCGTCCGCCTTCTTGCAGGAAATAGGGAAGGATGTCCGGGGTGTTGGGAAAGAGATTACCCCGCATGTATTCGGAAGCGGGGGGAATGGTCAGCTCGGTGAAATAGTCGACGATCTCTTGTTTGAGATTGCGCCAGGTGAAGTATGTGTAAGACTGGGTGAACCCGGCTTTGGCGAGCCACTTCATGAGCTTGGGACGCGTGAACGCTTCGGACAGAAAGATCGCCTCCGGATGAACTGCCTGGATGTCGGCAATCATCCATTCCCAAAAGGCAGTGGGTTTGGTGTGAGGATTGTCGACGCGGAACGCTGTGACACCCTGGTCGATCCAGAAGAGGATGACCCGGCGCATTTCCTGCCAGAGATCGGCCCATTCCGGATTGCTAAAGTTGAGTGGGTAGACATCTTCGTACCGCTTCGGTGGATTCTCGGCGTACTTGATGGTGCCATCAGGGCGAATGTAGAACCATCCTCGGTGGTCTTTCGCCCAGGGATGATCGGGAGATGCATTGATCGCAAAATCGAGCACCAACTCGATCCCGCGGGCGCGGGCGACCTCGACGAGCCTGCGAAAGTCCTCCAGTGTGCCCAGGGACGGTTCGACCGCGTCATGCCCCCCGGCATCGCTTCCAATGGCATAGGGAACCCCAGGGTCGTGCAGTCCAGCGTTCAGGGTGTTGTTGGGGCCTTTGCGATTCGTATGTCCGATTGGATGAATTGGCGGGAAGTACAACGTGTCGAACCCCAGCTCCTGGACGTAGTCGAGCCGTTCGATGACATCGTCGAACGTGCCGCTTTGACCGTGACGGTTGCCAGCTGAGCGCGGAAAGAGCTCGTACCAGGCAGCGTACCGCGCTCGGACTCGATCGACGGTTGCCGAGAGGACATGCCGGTACCAAATAAAGTCCGAAATGGGAATCGCCGATCGCATCAGGGTTTCGAGTTTCGAGCTGGTCAGTAGCTGTACCGCTTTGGATTGAGACTCGGCGGCCGCTGCAACATCCCAAATGTCCTGCACCGATATTGACCATGGCCCCGTGCGGTCGATGGCTCCCTGCAGAATGAGCAGTCCTTCCGCGAGTTCTAGATGGACATCGAGACCGGCCGCAAACTTCTTACCGATCTCTTCACGCCAGCTTTGGTAGTGGTCAGGAGCCGCTGCCATCGTGTAGTCGTATCTGGTGTTTTCACTAACTGTGAACGTACCAACCCACCGATCATTTTCGATAGGGACCATAGGGACCGAATCCCATTCGACTCGATACCAGGGTTTAGAGAAAAGCGAGACTGCGATCTTGTCGTGTCCGTCACGGAAGATGTCGGCTGACACTGTGACGGTGTCGCCCACTTCGCGCTTGATCGGGTACCGGCCGCCGTCGATTTCCGGAGCAACGGATTCGATGCGGATCCGGCCATGGTCGGCCGTCTCCAGGGAACATGTACGCGCTGCCTGGAGCAGTGAGGTGAAGTCGTTCATTCGAGCACGTCTCCTTGTGGATGGCGCTTCAACGGGCGAGAACGGTTCGTCTGGTTACTATTCTCCAACACGAGCGGATTTGTTGGGAACGAGTAGGATTGTGCGGCGCAGCGCTGCGCCGGATCGGTCGCAAGCGCTGCTTTCTCTTGTCTGGGAGCGTAGCCAGTGACAAGCAAGTTCCTTCAACTTCGGCCGGGAACGCCATGGCCTCTGGGTGCCACCGTTCGTGACGGCGGTGTCAATTTCGCCGTGTACTCGGAACATGCTGAGAAGATCTTGCTCTCAATTTTTGAGGGGGAGAACGACAGCATTGAGATAGATGCGGCGCTGCCGATGCGAACGGGATTCGTCTGGCACGGATTTTTGCCCGAAGCCGGTCCCGGATTGCGATATGGGTACCGGGCCGACGGGCCTTTCGACATCACACGCGGGTTGCGATTCAATGTGTCGAAGCTCCTGCTCGACCCCTATGCCCGGGCCATCTCTGGCGAGATGACCTGGAACGAATCGGTGTACGACTATCTTCGCAGCCCTGGCGACCATTCTGTTCGCAATCACACGGATAGTTGCGCGAGTGTGCCTCGGTCGGTGGTGGTCGATTCCGCATTCGACTGGCAAGGGATCGAGCCTCCGCGTCGATCTCTGGCAGACACCATCGTGTATGAGGCACACGTGAAAGGAGCGACCAAGCTGCATCCTGGCGTTCCCGAATCCCTGAGGGGTAGCTACGCCGGACTGGCGCATCCGGTCATGCTGGAGCATTTTGGCTCGCTTGGCATAACAGCGGTAGAGTTACTTCCCGTCCAGGAATTTATTGACGATGAGTTTCTGGTCGATCAGCAGCTCGTCAATTACTGGGGATACAACACGATCGGCTTCTTCGCGCCAATGGGCCGGTATGCCATGTCTGGCGACTGCGGCGATCAGGTGCGCGAGTTTAAGGAAATGGTGCGCAGCCTGCATGGCGCCGGTATCGAAGTCTTCCTGGACGTGGTGTACAACCATACCGCCGAAGGAGGGAAGGAGGGCCCAACGCTCTCATTCCGCGGACTGGACAATCCGACCTACTACCGAAGACCGCCCGATCGCCCCGAAGACTATGAGAACTTCAGTGGCACTGGAAACACCTTCAATACCCAGCATCCCGCAGTTGTTGGGTTGGTTACCGACTCATTGCGCTATTGGGTTGAGGAGATGCATGTCGATGGTTTTCGATTCGACCTGGCTACCTCCCTCGGACGCGACGCCGGGGAATTTGATACCTGGTCACGACTTTTTACCGCGATCTATCAGGATCCGGTTCTGCGTACGGTCAAATTGATTGCAGAGCCATGGGACTTGGGGCCAGATGGGTATCAGTTGGGAGGGTTTCCAAATAACTGGAGCGAGTGGAACGACCGCATTCGCAACACCACGCGTTCCTTCTGGCTGGGTCACAGCGCAACCCTGGGCGAGTTTGCACTGCGCCTGACTGGATCGTCAGACATTTACGATCGGCCAGGCCGCGGTCCGCTCTCGACCATCAACTATGTCACCTGTCACGATGGATTCGATCTGACAGATTTGGTGTCCTACAGTCAGAAGCATAACGAGGCGAACGGCGAGGACGATCGCGATGGGACGAACGACAACCTGGGGTACAACTTCGGAATCGAAGGACCAACTGACGATCCCGAGATTCTGGACGCGCGATATCGCGCCCGCCGGAATCTGTTGGGATCGCTGATGCTGAGTCATGGCGTGCCGATGGTGCTCGGAGGCGATGAGCTTTCCATGACGCAGAAAGGCAACAACAACGCCTATTGCCAGGACAACGAGACAACCTGGCTGGATTGGTCACTGGACGACCGGAAAGGTGAGTTTCTTGCCTACGTTCGACACTTGATCGCATTGCGGAATGCGCATCCAGCGTTGCGGCCGTGGCGCTATGTCGAATCTGAGAGTCCCGTACCGCATGAGCCGGGGATCGTGAGCTGGCGAGATGCCGACAATTCCGAACTGATGCCGGGAGACTGGGGTCGACAAGATCCCAGGGTCCTCATGCTCACGATCGAACCAGCTCCCTTGCTGCCGCACGATCAGTGGGAAACACTGCTCATCATGTTCAACGCCTCGAACGACGAAACGAAGTTCCGGTTGCCGAAACTCATCAAGCGCCGCAAGACCGAGTGGCAGACAGTGCTGGATACTGCGCGCAGCGATGGCAAGTCCGACGCGGTGCTTATAGGTGGAAGGGATATGCTGGTGTCTCAGTGCTCGATCCTGGTGGCGACCGCCCGATAAGTGAATCGGTCAAGTCTGTTACCATGGGAGGCTGTAAATTGAGGAAGGAGCCTTCATGGCATCGGGTTATTCATTTGATATCGTTTCGTCTTACGATCACCAGGAACTGAAGAATGCAGTGGATCAGGCGCGCCGCGAAATTGGACAGCGTTACGACCTGAAAGACACCAAGACCACCATCGATGAGGAGCCGAAGAAGATCACGATCAATACCAACACGGAGACATCGCTTCAGGCAGTCACCGACATGATCGAATCAAAATTCGTGCGCCGCGGATTATCACTAAAGATTCTCGACTATGGTGAAATCGAACCCGCAAGCGGCGGCCGAGTGCGACAGATTGTCACCCTCAAGGAAGGAATTTCCGAAGATCTGGCGAAGCAGATCAACCGTCGGATCAAGGAAGAGTTCAAGAAAGTGAATTCACAGATACAGGGCGATTCCGTGCGAGTACAAGCGAAGAGCAAGGACGACCTGCAAGCTGTCATTTCGGCATTCAAGGATGCCGATTACCCTGTTGCGCTTCAGTTCGTGAATTACAGGTAGACCATTGAGCTCGTCGACACTCATCAAAGAAACCGGACGTTCGTTCAGCTTGGTGACACTCGGATGCGCCAAGAATCGCGTCGATTCCGAAGGAATGTCCACGCTTTTGCAGGGGCGCGGATACGCCGAGCAGGAAGAACCCGGCGATGCGGATGTCGTCATCGTCAATACCTGCGGATTTCTGGGGGCAGCGCGGGCTGAGTCGATCGAGGCGCTGCAGGATCTGGTCGATCAGCGGAACCCTGGCCAGTTCATAGTGGCGGCGGGGTGCTTGCCCGCGTTGCGGGATTACTCGCTCGACCTACCGGAAGGAGTCGACAAAGTCCTGACAACGCGCGAGTGGTTCCGTATCGGCGATACCGTTGGCTCACTCTTCGGGGAGGAACCGCAACCCCAGTTGGCTGGTTGCGACGGACTCACGACCACCTTCACGCATCAGCATGCGGGTCCGTCTGCCTACGTGAAGATCGCTGACGGTTGCGACCACGCCTGTGCGTTTTGCACCATCCCCACCATCAAAGGTGGCCAGCAAAGCAAGCGGCCGTTGCACGTCGTGCAGGAAATCGTCGATCTCGTTGCCCTGGGCTCCCGAGAGATCGTGCTCGTCTCGCAGGACACGATTCGGTACGGCGCCGATATTGGAATGAAGAACGGCATCGCCGATCTGATCGATATGATTGGCGAGCAAGTTCCTAACCTGCCCTGGCTGCGGTTGCTCTACATCTATCCAAATCCCATCGTGCTCAAGATGATCGACGCGATTGCCCAGCATGAGATGGCGGTCAATTACATCGACATGCCACTGCAGCATGCCCATCCCGCGGTGCTCAAGCGCATGTTACGGCCGGCCAACCTGGATCTGACACGCCGTATCCTCGACCATGCGCGCAATACGCTGGACGATGTCGTCTTGCGCACCACGCTCATCACCGGATTCCCGGGCGAAACAGACGAGGAGTTCGACTATCTGCTGGACTTCCTGGAAGATCAGCAGCTCGACCATGTCGGAGTCTTTACGTACTCCCCGGAGCCAGGCACCGTGGCGTTCGATATGGAAAATCCAGTGCCTCTTGAAGTTGCCGAGGAGCGCCGCAATGCCATCATGGAGTTGCAGCAGGCAATTTCACTCGATCACAACCGCGAACTCGAAGGCTCGACGATGGCCGTACTGGTCGAAAGCATCGGTGAGGTCGAAGACGAGAACGGGGTAACGTCACCGGTTTCCGTCGGACGGGCGTATCGGCATGCTCCGGAAGTCGACGGTCTCGTCTTCATCGACGGGGAGCACCAGGTGGGTGAGTTCGTCGAGGCGACGATTTACGCCGGCACTGAATACGATCTCTGGGCGACCGTAGAGCCGGCTACCCGATAGTCGTTGGCTCGGCTTCCGGCCAGACTTGCTGAAACATGACCCATTGCTCAGGAGCGATTTCGATCGCTCCCTGAAGCGCTGCGATCACGCGCTGCATTCCAATTCTGACATCGTCGGCCCGGTCGGTCGTTCGCTCAACCACAAACGGTTGCTCGATCATGAGCGCATGTTTGCGTCCATGTCGGATAGTGAACATCGGTACGATGGTTGCGCCGGTGTCACGCGCGATACGGACCGCGCCGATTGGAAGCGTGGTCGGTTCTCCGAAGAAATCGACTTGCTCGCCATTGAGAAAGAAATCGCGGTCCGAGAGCAGGCAAAGCACATTGCCCGCGCGGACCCACTCGATAGCCTCGCGAACACCGGCTGACGAAGCCTCGACGAGCTTGAGTTTGTGTGCCGCGCGCAGAAACGAGATGAATTCGAACGTAAACCGGTTGGTGGTTTTGGTCGTGATCGCGGCGATCGGAAAGCCACGCGCGCTGATGGCGCTTCCCATGGTGTCGAACGACCCGAGATGCGCTGTTAGCACAATGACGCCAGCGCCCTTGGCCATCGCCTCTTCGACGATGCGCCAGTCACCACGGGCGACCTGGATGCCCTGCAAGAGCTGTTGCGGACTTTGATGGGGGCCGCGCAGGATGGTCGCCACATTGAGCGCGTTCGTCTGGAAGATCGAACGGGTGGTGCGACGAACCCGGGCAGATCCTGGCGCCTCATCCAGGACATGCGCGATGTTCGAATCTACGCTGGCTCGCCACGATTTGGAGAGGAGATAGCTCAGATCACCTATGCGCCTGGCGAGCAGATCCACGAATGCGTCTGGAACGAACCGAACCACCCAGGAAAGCGCCGCTGCTGAGAACGCGGCAAGGTAAAACACGGCGTCTCGTCGTTGACTCTTGCGAAACTCGATACGTGGAAGATGCGAGCGCTCGATGCGCTTTCTCATCGAGGCGGTTTCGTCAGCCTCGGTCATTCCGACGCCGACGCAGATTTCGCCTGCGGTCCATAGGTGAGCACCGCGTCGTACACGACCGGAATGGCACGAACGATACTGAGAATCACTGACGCCCAGACACACGCCCAGCCGAACCAGCGAAAGAGATTCCAGCTATAAAGATCGCCAAGAAGTGTTCCGCTCGAATCGTGAAGCTCGTAGCCGACGAGTCCGCCAAGAAAGACAAACGCGAGCAGTTTGGCCCACCCGTAGAACAATCGCATGGGACGCCCGGCAGTTAGCCATTCAGTGAAGGCCGAGCGCATCATATTGTCCTTGCCGAATGGCGTCTTGCCTTCGCTGTAGCCGATGGCACGCAGCGAATCGACGAGGAAACCTCGGGTCAGCATGAGCAAAGGTACCCAAATGGGAATGAGCCCCAGATCGGCAAAAACGACCCAGAGGACATTTTCCGCGATACGGTCTCCAGCAATATCAATTGCAGCGCCGAGCGGACCGGTTTCGTTGTAACGACGGGCAACCCAGCCATCCAGTCCATCGAGCACAATGGCGACCCCGATGGCGATGGCAGCGATGGCAATGGCAGTAACGCTGCCGCGATAGAGCACATAAACTGCCAGGAAAAGCAGGATCAGCCGGCCGACTGTGACTAAATTTGCCATGGACCGATCCTCACTCCTTTGACAGCGAACGAGGAGGCCGAACTCGACCTCCTCGCATATCGCTCGCGACTAAGCAATTTACCAGAGCTGGTCGATCACAGCCACCCATGCGAATACTTGGACGATGCACATCGAAGTGATGATAAAGCGAGCGGCAAACCGGTCTCGCTTCCAAAGAAAGACTCCGAGAATCAGCCCGATTGCGAGCGACATGAAGACGCCAAATGGGATGCGCCAAAGGGTCGAACTCGAGACCCATCCGTCGACATCGCCTGACGCATTCAAATGCCACGGAATGATATTGGCAATGTCGCCAATGCCCCACCAAACCACGGCAACCATGAGCAGCAACCCCAGCGCAGCCACTCCGACCATCGTTGCGAGTGTTCCGTCGGATATTGCCGGGCGGGCGATGCTAACGCTAGGACCAGCTGCCCTGGTGCGCGTGCGAGACGATCGCCCGCGACGCGGGGCAGGAACATCCTGGTAGGCGGCACCGTCTCCCCTACCCGGGTCCAATGCGGGATCGGTGTACACGTCGTATTGGCTCAAAGCTGCCGAGCTGACCGGCTCCTGCCGAGCGTATTGCGGATCCGAAACGTACGGATCCTGTGCCAGCGTGTCGTCATAACCGCTGTAGGGGGCTCGATAGGGATCTTGCGATGGTCGTGTGGTTTGGCTGGGAACCCGGTTGCTCAGGCGTGCCGGTTGCTGGCTGCCCGAGCTTGGGCGCGCTGACAGCCGAGGCGGATTGCTCGGGGAATCATAACTGTCGTAGGTTGGCTCAGGATACTCCCGGCGGCTCGTCGAGCTCGACGGTTGCGACGGCGAAGGACTGCGCTTTGAAGTCTTTGCAGCCGAGTCATCCCAGGTTGGAATGTCGAAATCGTCCCAATCGTCCGGATTTGAAGGTGGTTTGCGGCTGCTCACGTCTGCCTGCCTTTTTCCTGCAACATCGACGCGGGGACGCCGTTGCGGTTGGTTGAGGATAGCATTTTCGGACGCGAGCAGCCGAACATTTTACTCCGAAACTGGAGCCGCGGTTGATATGCGGACGCCGTCAACTGGTTCGTTCACCACCGGACTCGTCGGAACGTCGGTGGGCGCAGCCGTGGGAGCGTCGGCGGGCGGAACAAATTGTTGCGTCGATGGCGTCGGCGTGGGCTTGACGACCGACGAAATGGAGGCGCCATCGCGTTGTGCGGCCAGCCATCGGTTGGTTTCCGCCTGAACCGTTTGCGTAATCTGATCGTCCGTGAGTGCGCGGTCGTCTTGATGTTCGAGCGTCTGGATAATATGCCAGCCGAACTCGGTTTGCACCGGCTCACTGATCGCATTCGGAGCGAGTTCGAAGGCAACCTGCTCGAACGGCTCTACCATGACACCCTGCGTAAACCACCCGAGATCGCCTCCAGTTGGCGCGGTGGATGTGTCGATCGAGTTTTCCTCTGCGAGCTGGGCGAAGAGGGAGGGATCGGCCTGAAGATCGGCATAGAGCTTATTGGCAAGCTCTTCCGTCCCAACCAGGATATGCCGGGCATGAACCTGCTCGGCCGACTGTCCGACTTCCTGGTTGAAATGGTTCGTAACGAGTTCGCGAGCCAGTGCCGGTTCTGCGACCAGGCGTACATAATCGTCATGATTCATGTGCGTGAGTGCAAAGACTTGGTCCGAATACGTATTGAAATTCGCGGTGGCTGTCTGCCGAACCTGGTCCTGACTCGGTGTTTGGGTCGGCGCAGGCGAAGCGGCTACCGGCGTGCCGCCGGCAGTTGGGCTCCCGCTCAACGGAGTCCCAAGGACCATAGTGGGTGAGCCATCGACAGCGATGGGCGAACCAGACGAACCCGGCGAGCTCTCTGGCGAGGCTATTGGACTTGCGTCACCGACAGCAGACGGAACCACCGGTGTGCCAGATTCCGCTCCTGGGGAACCAACAGCTTCAGGAGAGCCAGCACTCACTGAACCCTGAGCTTCCGCCGTAGCGGTAGCCGCCAGGGAAACCGCGGTCTCGGTTGCCCACGCGGCGCGTTCTGGAATGAGGGTCGGCGTCGAGGTTGGGGTAAAGAGTGGGGCTTCCGGGTTGGAGAATCGTTCGTCGATGAAGTTCTGGACATCTTCGTCGGAGATCGAAAGCCCCAGGGAATCGAGACCGTCCAGATAGAGCTGATCATCGATCATCGATGAAAGCGTGGTTGAGTCGGTGTCTTTCGAGCCC
>JBBQPB010000025.1:0-12799 GCA_038331435.1 Thermomicrobiales bacterium
TCGAAACCCTGCCCATCTATGGTGGCCAGCCATATGAGCGGCAGTTCCGAGGACTGCAGCGTGGACCCCAGGTCGTAGTCGGCACCCCTGGCCGCGTCATGGATCACATGCGCCGCAACACGCTGTCGCTCGAATCGCTCGAGTTTGTCGTGCTCGACGAAGCCGCTGAGATGCTCGACAGGGGCTTCATTGACGATATCGACTGGATTCTCGAGCACGTTCCGTCGAACAAGCGATCGGCGCTCTTCTCTGCCACGATGCCGTCGCGCATCGTCGAGCTGGCGAAGACTCATATGAACAACCCGGAACGGCTCACCGTTCAGGGCAAGCAGATGACCGTTCCGGCCACGAACCAGACGTACTACGAGATTCCGCGCAGCCGGAAGACCGATGCTCTCACCCGCATCCTGGATGCCGAGGGACCGCCGCTGGCCATGATCTTCGCGCGCACCAAGCTCGGCGTCGATGAGCTCGGCGAATCGCTCATGGCGCGCGGATTCGCGGCCGAGACGTTGCACGGCGATCTCTCGCAAGCGCAGCGCGACCGCGTCATGCGACGCTTCCGCTCCGGTCAGGCCGACATTCTGGTCGCGACCGATGTGGCCGCCCGCGGAATCGACGTCGATGACGTCACCCACGTCTTCAACTACGACGTGCCCGAAAGCGCGGAGACCTACGTCCACCGCATCGGACGCACCGGCCGGGCCGGGAAGCGCGGCGAGGCGATTACCCTCGTCACACCCAAGGAAACCCGCTGGCTGCGTCAAATCGAGCGCATTATCAGGGCCAAGATCGAGCCGCGCCGCTTGCCAACGCTGGCCGACGTGGCCGATCGACGCCGCGACGCCATGAAGCTGGAAGTGCTCGAAGCCCTCAAGGACGAAAGCGCCTTCCAGACGTATGTGCAGGCGATCGACGATCTCTCCGAGGATCATGAGGCCACCGACATCGCCGCAGCGATACTGAAGCTCTATGCCGATCAGACCGGCCGCGGTCTTTCCTCCGAGGCGACCGAGGACGATCTGGCCGCCATTACCCAGGCAGCGGTGAGCCGCCAGGAGCGCTTCGACCGCGATCGCCGCGAAGGCGGACGCGAGGGCGGCTTCCAGCGCGAGGGTGGTCGTGAAGGCGGTCGCGACGGTGGACGCGAAGGCGGCCGTTTCGAGCGGGGCCAGGAGCCGGGCATGACCCGACTCTTCCTGAACATTGGACGTAACTTCAATGTGCGCCCGCAGGACATTGTTGGCGCCATTGCGAATGAGGCTGGTATCCCGGGCCGTTCGATTGGCGCGATCGATATCCTCGACACCTACAGCTTCGTCGACATTCCCAGCCAGTTTGTCGATCAGGTCATTGATGCGGTCACTTCGAGTGGCATCAAGGGCCGAAATGTCAACGCCGAGCGCGCTCAGCCGGGCGCGGGACGTAACCGCGATCAGGCCGGCGGCCCGGCCGGCGGTGGCGATCGCGGTGGATTCCGCAACGATCGTGGCGGCGAGCGCAGTGGCAATGACGTCCGCCAGAATCGTGGGCCGCGCCAGCAAGGTGGTGCCCCATCCGGTGGATACGGCGGCAATCGCCAGGGCGGCGGCAACTTCGGCCCTCGTCGCGATTCCGGATCGGGCGGCTATCCCCGCAATAACAGCGGTGGAGGTACCGGCGGTCCCGGCGGTGGTGGCCAACGCCGCGGCGACGGTAATACCTGGGACTATCGAGGTGGCAACACCAACCAAGGCAATCGCCGGGACAATGAAGTTGTCGACCGAACGCCACGCAGCGACCGCTTCGATCCCAATCTGGGCCGCGAAGAATAACGTTCCGATGCCGCTGACCTCGGCCAGCGCATCCGTCAACCCCCGTTCCCGTTGTGGAACGGGGGTTGTTTCGCTTCACGCCGATGGAGTTGTTTCTGAGCTGGGAACAGCGTTGAAACGTCGGTCTTCCTCCCCTTCGGGCGCGAGAATCGGGAGGGGAATGCGTTCATGAAACGGGTGACGCATATCACCACCGGCGCGGCGATTGTACTCCCGGTCGCGGCCATGCTCTCTCCGGCGGCGGCGGCTGGGGCGATCTTCCTGGGAATGGCGGGGGCCGTGGTTCCCGATTACGCCGACCTCCGATCGGATCTTCGCCGGGTACTCCGGCACCGCGGCGTGTCACACAGCATGCTGTTCGCCGGCGGGACGATCCTGCTGGTCTACGTGATCATGACCGCGCTCACCCAGGTGGCCGATCCCCGCTTCCAGCTTCATCACGACCTCGTCGCGCCGTTTTTGCTCGCCTTTGGGTTAGGCCTCGTCTCCCATCTGGTGCTCGATTCCGCGACTCCGAGTGGCATCCGTCCCCTCCTTCCGCTCTGGGGGTTCCGTCTGCGGATTCTCCCTCCGGGTATGCGCATAACGACCGGCGGTAGAATCGATGGTCTGGTGCATACCATCACCTCGTTGATCGTCACACTCGGATTGTTGTACTTCGTGTACGAGCATGTGCGATGACCGCCGATTCGACCCTTTTGCGCCGTTATCGAAAGGCGATCGAGCGCACCGATGCGCTCGGCATGAGAGAAGCGCTCGATCCCAGGATGACGAGCTTTCGCCAGCGCGCTGAGCATCGGCTCGACCGTATGCGGGAGATGCTCGCCGCGCTGGGTGATCCACTGTCGGCCACGCCAATCGTGCATGTCGCTGGCACGTCGGGAAAAGGATCGACCGCAACCGCTATTGCCTCGATCCTGACTGCGGCGGGCTACCGTACTGGCCTCCACACCTCGCCGTACCTCCAAGTGGCGACCGAGAAGCTGCAAATCGACCGCGAGCTCATCGATGCAAACGCATTCGCCAGACTGGTCAATGCCACGCTCGATCCGCTGGAAGCAACCGGATTCCAGCCAAGCTATGGGCAACTCTGGATAGCCATGGTGCTCAGCTGGTTCGAGCAGGAGATGGTCGATGTCGCGGTCATCGAGGTCGGCGCCGGGGGACGATTCGATCTGAGCAACGTCGTGCATCCGCTGGTATCGGTGATTACCGAGATCGGGTTCGACCATACCGACACGCTCGGACTCACCATCGAGGAGATTGCCTGGCACAAGGCGGGTATCATCAAACCGGTGACTCCGGTGGTGGCTGCGGTCTCAGACCGCACCGCGCTCCAGGTCATTGCCGGTGAAGTGAGCACGCAAGGCGCGGATTTGCACCGCATCATTCCCACCCCGGGCGACTTCCGCGGAACAAACGAAGCAACTGCGCGACTGGCCGTCGACCTGTTGGGATTCGATGTCGAGAGCGCCGATATTGCAGAGGGGTTGGGACGCTCACGACTTCCTGGACGGACCGAAACCATTCAGGAGGATCCGCTGGTTATCCTCGACGGCGCTCACAACCCGCAAAAAGTCGCGTCACTGGCGGGCTGGTTCGCCCGGGAGCATCCTCACGCAAAGCCAGTGATCGTCGCGGGGTTCCTGGAGTCCAAGGACGCTCGCGCCATGTTGCACGCGTTGACGCCGCTCGCGTCTCAGTTCGTGATGACCGAGCCATCCATCGAAGAGAAACCTGCCACCAACGCCGAGCTGTTGGCGGAGCTCTCCCGCGAGCTTGCGTTCGATGGCATGGTGCTGGTCGAGCCAGACCCGATGACCGCGGTCGCCGTGGCCATCGATCTGGCGCGTCGTTCGGCCCAGCCGATGCTCGTCACGGGGTCTCTATACGTGATCGGGAACGTCCGCGGACGTTGGTATCCCAACGACGATATCCTGCTCCAGCGCACCCCCTGGCCACGTACGGGCACGATGCACCAATAAAAGAACCCGGCAGCGTAACGCCACCGGGTTCGACGGGTCATCTGAAATAGAGTTAACCAAGCCTTTTTTCCTGCGAGTGATTCCAGATCCCGCCGACTACCGCCGCGACGACGCCACCGACCATCAGGTAAATACCAAGATCGCCAGCCCGGTCATAGAACTCATAAGTTGACGTGGCGATGCCATAGAACGTGAACCCAACAGCCCAAGCCGTTACTCCGACTGCCACCAGCAATCGTGCCAACATTCCCTCGTCGTTCCTTTCCGGCGCGCCTGCGCAAATCGCACCACTTAACGTTCTCGCATAGGGTAGCAAATAGCGGCCGAATGCGTCGCCTCCGGTCAAACGATCTCCTTGGTTCGATCATATCCCGTCGACGTGATCAACCGCGCGCCGCGGTCGAAGCGTAGATATGACCAAGCCCATTGCATTGCGACGCGCAAGCGGTTCTGGAAGCCGATCAGGAAGAAGATGTGAACCCAGAGCCAGACCAGCCATGCGCTGAACCCGGCCAGCCGGAATCCACTGATATCGGCAATAGCTCGATTGCGCCCAATGGTGGCCAGGTTGCCTTTGTCCTGATAAACGAAGGGTTCGGCCGGCTCGCTGGCAATCCGCCGGCGGATGTTCGCGCCGGTCAGACGGCCTTGTTGCATCGCAACCTGTGCTACCCCCGGAAGAGGTTTACCACCTGCCCCGTTCAACGCGGCGAGGTCGCCGATCACGAAGACGTTCGGATAATCCTCAACCGATAGATCGGGTTGCACCACCACTCGGCCTGCGCGGTCGAGCTCGGTACCGAGCGACTTGCCAATCGCCGAGGCAGCGACCCCGGCCGCCCAGAGCACGGTGGCCGAGCGAAAACGACGCCCACCAGCGACGACGCCATCCGCGTCGACCTCGGTAACCGATGTATCGGTACGCACCTGCACGCCAACCTGGTTGAGAAAGCCGTTGGCCTTGCGCGCCAGCGATTCCGGGAATGCCGGCAAGATACGCGGAGCGGCTTCGAACAGGTAAATCCGCGCCCAGGTCGGATCGATCCGGTCGAATTCCCGCGCTAGGGTGTACCGCGAAATCTCACCCAACGCCCCCGCCAGCTCGACGCCGGTGGGACCGCCGCCGATCACAACGAAGGTCAACAAGCGATCGCGCTCGACATCGTCCTCGGTGCGTTCGGCGTCCTCGAAAGCGCTCAGCACACGACGGCGGATTTCGAGCGCGTCCTCCAGACTCTTCAATCCCGGGGCGTAGGGCTCCCAGTCGTCGTGCCCGAAATAGGAATGGCGCGCGCCGGCGGCGAGCACCAGATAGTCGTAGGGAATCGGACCAGCATCCGTTTGCAAAATCTGTTGACTGGGATCGACGGAAATCGCTTCCGCCATCAAGATCGCTCGGATGTTTTCCTGACCGCGCAGGATCGAGCGGATCGGCTTGGCAATATCCGCGGGAGAAAGCGATGCAGTCGCTACCTGATAGAGCAATGGCTGAAAGGTGTGATGGTTGCGGCGATCCACGACGATGATCTGAACCGGGGCATGCTTGAGCGCCTGAATGACCCCCAATCCGCCGAATCCGGCCCCAACTACGACCACACGGGGCTGCCTTGGTGTCGTCGACATGACTCAACCTCCGGGCAACAGAGAACCGCCGAAGCGGTTCACTCAAATATGAATGAGCTCCGTTTCGATCTCACCAACGACGCCAAGTTCGAGATTGCGTTCTATGAATTGCACGATAGTCGACAGCATCTCGTCGGCATGGGATGCCTGATTACTGATGCAGACGATGCCGAGGGTGGCAATCCTCATATCGTCGAGGTCCGCCACTTCGGCAATCCCGGCATTGAACTGGTTGCGCACGCGCGCCGTGATCGACCGGACCACCTGCCGCTTGTCCTTCAGGGAGAAAGAATCGTCCAGATAAATGGTGAGGTGCGCCACTCCGACGGTCGAAGCCATGGGAACGTCACTCGCCGGTGGTGGTGACCAGGGTGGTCATGCCGTCGCTGCTACCCCACCACCAGGTCAATCCCAACCGCTCGGCCACGTGCGCGGCAGCATCGTTGTAGGCCTCAGCAAGCGAGCAATCAGCGTTCAGCTCCTCGCAGAGTCCCTCATTCGGGAAGCCGGAGATCACCGCCTCGGCACGTCCGCTCTCGAACCTGGTCGAATGCACCTGCGCGCCGATCGCCTTGTAATTGGTGAGCACCGCATCCAGAAATTCCTTCGGGTCGCCGGACATCGATTCGTCCCACGAATTGGCGAAGACCTGCCCAAGATAGCTCGACCACCCTTCCAACGGTATCCCAGCCTGAGCCAGGTATCCGGTGGTTGCGATGATCAACGCCTGCGCATTCGCCCGCGCCAGATCGAGCAACTCCTCGACCGATTCGTTATTCGCCTGATTCGCCAACGCTTCCGCTCTCGCTTCCTCTTATACCAATCGAGATTTCATTGTACTTGCCCGCCAGTCCTGGTTCAGCAAAACGAACGCAGTTGGCACACATTCACGAGTAGTTTGAACGCGTCGGTGAGTACGGCTGTGGTACGGTGACGTCTCCGGAGAGTCGGCTGTCGCGTGGTGCACTGCGATGGCAGCTCTCCGGTACACGTGTGGCCGGCTTCTCCCCAATTTTGGGGTCGAAGCGGCGATATCCTCCGACGTTCGCCGGAGTGATCCGAACGACAGAACTCCGCGTACCGGTTTCGGTGCGTGGGTTCCCGGAATCAGAAAGTAACTCAGATTGATCGGCCTGCTCGAAGTCCGTCGAAGAAAATTCCAATTCGCGCTCATTACGCTCGTCGTAGTGCTCATCTCGTACCTGGTGTTGATGATCAACGGACTTGGCGTCGGATTGAACGATTCGGCTGGCAGCGCGCTGCGAAACTTCGATGCTGATGCGCTCGCCTACTCCGATCGCTCGGGCATCAGTGTGATCCGCTCCGAGCTCAGCCAGGATCAAGTCGATGCCATCGAAGCGGTCCCCGGGGTTACTGCCGCAGCCCCGCTTGGATACATCGCAGTCAATTACGAATCCGGCGATGGAGCCATTGATTCCGCCGCCTTCCTTGGATATGACCCTGGCACCATCGCCGAACCTCCCGTCACCACCGGCCGCACATTGACGCAAAACGACGCCACCGGCATGCTGGCCGATGCGCGTTTCCTCAAAGCGTCCGGGTTCTCGGTGGGGGATGAGATCAAGGTATCCCTACGCCTCTCGGAAGAGACGTTCACCATCGTCGGCGAGATCGATCAGGGTACGTTCTTCTTCCAACCGGCGGTCTACATCCTCCGCACCACCTGGCAAGACTTGAAATATGGCAGTCAAGCCAACCCGCCGGTGGCCAGCGTTGTCTTGTTGCAAGGGGAGAATCTGGCCGGCGTCTCCGGAGATGGATTCGAGATTGTCAACAAGACGACCGCCTTTGCGAACATCGAAGGCGTCTCTGGCCAGCAAGCGACCGTCGTCTCGCTGCGACTCTTCGGGTACATCATCGGCGCGATGGTGATCGGGGTCTTCTTCTACGTGCTGACTCTTCAGAAAGTACCGCAAATCGGCGTGCTCAAGGCAATCGGCGCCAGCAATGGGTTCGTCTTTCGCCAGATCATGCTGCAAGTCGTCACCCTCTCGATCATTGGGTTACTCATCTCGGTTCCGCTCGCCTGGCTCACGTACAAGGGTCTGCAGGGCCTTCCGAATGCGGTGCCGATTGCCTTTACCACGAGCACCTACGTAACCACCTGCCTTGCGTTGCTGGCTACCGCCATCATCGGCGCACTTTTCTCTGGCAGACAAGTGGTCAAGACCGATCCGATCATCGCCCTGGGTCAGCAACAATGACAAATCTCAGCGTCGCGAATCTTTCGAAAACGTATGGTGAGGGCGAGAGCGCGGTGTACGCGACTCGCGATGTCTCGTTCGATGTCGCTTCGGGTGACTTCATCGCGCTGGTCGGGCCAAGTGGCTCCGGCAAGACCACCCTGTTGGCGATGATTGGTGGGCTGCTGAAGCCAACCTCGGGAACCATCGATGTCAACGGGACGCAGGTCGGAAGCCTCTCCGGATCCGCTCAGTCCAAGTACCGGCGCGATCAAATTGGCTACGTCTTCCAGTCGAACAATCTGATCCCGTATTTGACCGTCCGCGAAAATCTGATGCTCATTCGCGCGATTGGCGCCAAAGGGCGAGGAAGCGCCGGTGATCGCGCCGATCAGCTCATCGAAGAACTGGGTCTCACCAAGCGACGCAACGCCCTCTCGACCGAACTTTCTGGCGGCGAGCGCCAGCGGGTGGCCATTGCCCGTGCTCTCATGAACGATCCCGATCTGGTTTTGGTCGACGAGCCAACCGCCAGTCTCGATTCGACCCGCGGACGGCAGGTCGTCACCTCGCTCATCGAGGAAGTGAAGAGCCGCACCAAGCTCGGCATCATGGTGACGCACGATATGAACATGGCCGACCTGGCCGACCGAACCCTTGAGATGCACGACGGTTCCCTGGTTTCCGCCTGAAGCGGGCCCATCCGCAACCATCGGACGTGCGCCAGGAGAGCTGGGCTGCTCTTGCCACAAACTCACTTCTTTCAGGGGCCTGCATCGAGCGTCACCGAAGTAACGCATGAGCGATGGGCATCCTGGCATTCGGACCTTGTCAGTATTTCATCGTATGCTGAGTGCGGCACTCGTGTGACTGAGCGACGATCACCACCTACCTGCGGCCTTACATTGCGTCGAGCTCCTGCAAAACAAGCGGAAAAGTCCCGGCCATCGGATCGCCACCCCTTCTCCGAGAACAACGTATGAATATTGTCCGCCACCAGACCCCATCCAGATCGAGCAGGACTCGTACTTTCTCGTCCGTAGTAGTGCTGCTCGTACTGCTGGGGGTGCTCGGGCACAGCGTCATGATGGCGGCTGATGTGCATGCCGTGGCCTCGGACCATCGAACGCGCTTAACCTCCACCTTGCAGCCGGAGTTCATTTCCGCGACAGAACTTATTCCGTCACACCAAACGGGATCGTGTTTTGCCACCAGCGACGCCACCTTCGAGGGCGGCCATTGGTCAAAACAACCAGACGTCCATTACGCCAATTGCCTCCCAACCATTGAACTTCAGGTCTTCTCCTCATCGGTGACTGCGAATATCTTGCCTCGGGGTCCCGGTCCTCCCGACGATATTCTCGCGCTCTTCCAGATACTCCGGTTATAGGCCGAAATTGACGCACCCTCGATCTGATGATTCCCCATAACCGGTCAGTTCTTCGCGTTCGTTTCGACCAAAAGGAGTCCTGTTTACCATGACGCATCGATGGAAGTTCTACGTTATTGCTGCGCTCTTCAGCGCAAGCATATTCTCGACATTTTCGCCCGCCGGGCAATCCCAGGCACTCGCTCAAGCAACCCCGGAACAGGCGGTTTCCTGTGACAACCTGGGTACTCCCAAGCCGTCCACGTACGGAATGGACCATGGCAGCATGGCTGCCACCCCTGTGGCTGTGGAGTTCGATCAGCTCTATATCGATATGATGATCCCGCATCACGAGAGCGTGGTTTCCCTGGCGGAGGCAGCGCTTCCATTGCTGACCGACGCGCGTCTCATCACCCTGGCCGAAAACATCGTCGGCGCCCAGGTTCAGGAGATTGCAGAGCTGCAAGCATATCGGCTGGAGTTCTACGGCGCGGGTGATCCGCTACCAATGGATGAGCAGTCGATGATGCAGTTGATGCCCGGGATGAGTACGAGCATGGATGAAACGATGGCGTTGATGAATGCTGACACCCTGGTGGCGACATTTTGCAACGCGAGCGATTTCGACCTGGTGTTCATCGACCTGGTGCTTCCCCATCATCAAAGCGCGGTGGACGCCTCTGTGGCTGCCCTCGACCAGGCAACCCACGATGAGATCCGCAGGTTTGCCCAACGCGTGATCGAGGATCAGCAGCGGGAAATCGATCTCTTGTTGACCGTGCGGGTAGAAATTTATGGATCGGCGACACCGACTGCGCGCGTAGCCTAACAGCGTCACGTTCGACATCCGGTTTATTCGCCCTAAAGCACATGCACCGTGGGCGACGCAGCAATAGCCGCGGCGCCCACGATGTGCTTCCTTACCGAATCTGAGGATGGGGTGGAGGTTTCGTATGCTTGAAATTTCGACAGCAACTGTCCGAATGACGGATTCGCCGCTCGCCCCTGCCGGATTACCGACACCTGAATCGTGAGCCCAAACCTGTCCAAGTGTTCCCACGTCCCTAACACAGGTAATCAGGAGCAACAACGAGATGGACCATTCAGCCCACGCGCACCAAGCTGCCAATACGCAGGCAAGTCACGACAAACACGCCGGACACGATCCCGGCATGTTCCGGCGTCGTTTCTGGATATGCCTGGCACTCAGCGTCCCCGTGCTGCTTTTCAGTGAAATGGTGCAATCGTGGCTCAATTTTTCGGCGCCATCGTTCGCGGGTGACAACCTTATTGGCCCCATTCTGGGAACGGTCATCTTTGTTTACGGTGGTTCGGTCTTTCTGATCGGCGGTTGGCGGGAAATCAAGGACCGCGCCCCGGGCATGATGTTGCTGATCGCCATGGCCATTACGGTGGCGTATGTCGCCAGCCTGGCCACGTCATTTGGCTGGTTCGATCTCGACTTCTGGTGGGAGCTCGCCCTGCTGATCGACGTCATGTTGCTCGGTCACTGGATGGAGATGCGAGCAATTGGGCAAGCGCAGGGCGCCTTGGCGGCGCTGGCCGCGCTCTTGCCTGACGAAGCGGAGCGGGTAGTGGGCGAGGACACGGAAACGGTGCCGCTCGATTCACTTGTCGAAGGCGATGTGGTTCTCGTCCGGCCAGGCGGCCGGGTTCCCGCAGACGGGATGATCGTCGATGGCCAGGCGTTTCTGGACGAATCGATGCTCACCGGCGAGTCGAATCCGATTGAAAAGGGAATCGACGATCGGGTCACGGCGGGCAGCGTGGTGGCAGGCTCGGCTATCCGGTTCCGGATCGACGCCGTCGGCGAGCAAACGGCACTCGCCGGCATTCAACGCCTGGTCCAGGAAGCGCAACAATCTCGCTCCCGCGCACAGACCCTCGCCGATCGGTTTGCAGCCGGGCTCTTCTATATTGCGCTGGCTTCCGGCGCCATCACCATGGTGGTTTGGTTGATCGTTGGCACGGTCAACCAAGCGGTGACTCGGACGGTGACGGTGTTGGTCATCTCTTGCCCCCACGCGTTGGGTTTGGCGATTCCGCTGGTGATCGCCATTTCGACTACCACCGCGGCGAAGAACGGAATCCTGGTCAAGGACCGACTCTCCCTGGAGCGAATGAAGGATGTCGACACCACGCTCTTTGACAAAACGGGAACGCTTACCCGGGGAGCACATGTCGTTACGGGACTTTGGACCGCCACAGGCGTGAGTGAGGATGATTTGTTGTCGCAGGCTGCCTCCGTCGAGGCAGATAGCGAGCACCCGTTGGCCCGAGCCATTGTTACCACTGCCCAGGAACGGGCGCTCTCTGTACCGAAAGCTGAGGGATTTCAAGCGATCGCCGGTCGCGGAGTGACCGCGTCAGTCGAGGGAAAGAATATTGCCATCGGCGGCCCGGCGCTGATGCGAGAGCGGGGCTTGACGAGCCCGGAGGCAATGATTCCCACCATCGAAGCATGGGAAGCGCGCGGGGCAGCCGTGCTCTACGCGATCAAAGATGACACCGTGATTGGTGCCCTTGCGCTCGAGGACCAGATTCGACCGGAGTCCAGGGAGGCGGTTTCCGAACTGCATAGACGCGGTGTACGGGTGGTGATGATCACCGGCGATTCCCAGGCTGTGGCGGACGCGGTCGCCAAAGATCTGGGAATCGACGAAGTCTTCGCCGAAGTCCTGCCCGAGGACAAGGACCGGATTGTCCAAGAGATCCAGCAGCGCGGTGACCGGGTGGCCATGGTTGGCGACGGGGTCAATGATGCGCCAGCATTGGCCCGGGCAGATGTCGGGATTGCTATCGGCGCAGGGACCGACGTCGCCATCGAATCCGCCGGGGTGATTCTGGCTTCGAACGATCCCCGCACCGTGGTGGGAGTCATCGATCTTTCCAAAGCGAGCTATCGCAAGATGCTGCAAAACCTGGGCTGGGCGGTGGGCTACAACGTGATCGCGATTCCGCTGGCTGCCGGCGTCCTGGCCCCATGGGGAATCGTGATTGGACCGGCCGTTGGCGCGGTCCTCATGAGCGCTTCGACGATCATCGTCGCGCTGAATGCCCTGCTGCTGCGCCGAATCGACTTGCGACCTGGGGAACGGGAGACTGTCACATCCTCGAGCGAACCGCAGTCAGGCATGCCACAACCGATGGGCAGCAGATAAACAGTTCGGCAGGAACAGGCGCGGTTGTCGCTTCCTGCGAGAACCAGGCTCACGTTGGATCACCATAGAAACGATGGAGGACCATGATGAACGACGCACCCAAATCCAAGGGACTCGATCCCGCCTATCTCAAGCTCTTTCTGGCATTGGGCTTGAGCATGATCGTCATGTTTCCGTTGACGATGGCGTTTGTCGATCGATGGAGCCACTTCTATCTCAATCTCAGCAACTTCTACATGGCGGTGACGATGGTGGCTCCGATGGGTATCATCATGCTGCTGGTCATGCGCAGCATGTTCCTGGACAAGCGAATCAATGCGATGTTGATCGTGGCGTTTGTCTTGCTGTTCTTCGGCGGATTGTGGCTAGGCAGAACTGAATTCGGAATCGGCAACGAGCAATTCCTCAAGGCCATGATCCCCCATCATTCGCGGGCAATCCTGGTGTGCAACAACGCCTCGATCACCGATCCCGACATCAAAGAGCTCTGCGCCGGCATCGTGAAAACGCAGCAGGAAGAAATCGACCAGATGGAGCAAATGCTCGATGAGCGGTAGCTGAGCAGTTCGCTCGAGTTACACCGGGCTACGACAATGGTTGGATACGATGTCGCTATTTCCGA
>JBBQPB010000026.1:0-12571 GCA_038331435.1 Thermomicrobiales bacterium
AATCCGGAAGAAGTGGCCGCGACGGCCCGGTATGGCGAGGACTTTGCGGTGGTCGTCAAAAGCGGCAATGTCTGGGGCACGCAATTCCACCCGGAAAAGAGCGGGCCGGCGGGTATCGAATTCCTGGCCTCGTGGGTCAACTCGGTCGACCGCAGCATCAAAGACCGCTGGGCAGCTGGCGAATGATCATCTACCCAGCAATCGACCTGCGAGACGGGAAAGCCGTCCGCCTGGTCGAAGGTGACTTCGCGCAAGAAACTGTCTTTGACGCCAACCCGATAGACGCCGCCATGCGATGGCAGGACGCCGGAGCGGAATGGCTGCATGTCGTGGATCTCGACGGCGCGCGTTCCGGATCCACCTCGAACCATGCAGCGGTCAGCGCCATTCGCTCGGCCGTCGGCATCCCGATCGAACTGGGCGGGGGGATTCGTTCGACTGAAGCAGCCGAACGCTATTTCGACATTGGCATCGACCGGGTGATTCTGGGAACGGCAGCGGTCTCGGATGTTGCGTTGGTCGAGTCGCTGGTTGCGAAGTGGGGTGAACGCGTGGCAGTCGGACTCGATGCGCGCGACGGCAAACTCGCCACCGACGGTTGGTTGGAGCAGAGCGAGGAGACCGCTATCGATCACGCGTTGAAGCTCCGATTGGCCGGGGTTTCCACCTTCATCATCACGGATATTCGGCGAGACGGAAAGCTGCAGGGTCCGAACCTGGACCAACTCAAGCATGCACAATTCGCGCTCCAGTCGGGTGTGATTGCGTCCGGTGGCATATCCACGATCGAAGATGTTCGCGAGGTGAATGCATTGGGTGTCGATGGCGCGATCATTGGCCGCGCGCTCTACGATGGACGTATCGATCTGGCCGAGGCTATTGCTGTCGCAAAGGACAGCGGGGTCGCAAACTAAATGACTGCTGTGAACACCGACCAGGCAACCCTGACCCGGCGCGTAATTCCTTGCCTCGATGTGACCGACGGTCGCGTGGTAAAGGGTGTGGAGTTCGTCAATCTCCGCGATGCCGGCGATCCGGTTGAGCTCGCGGCGTTTTACGACCGAGAAGGCGCCGATGAGCTGGTGTTTCTCGACATTACCGCAACATCCGACAGCCGCGGCACGATGATCGATGTGATCGAGCGGACCGCCGATCAGATCTTTATCCCCTTGACCGTCGGCGGCGGAGTTCGTTCGACTGCGGATATCAAGCAATTGCTTCGCGCCGGCGCGGACAAGGTGTCGATCAACAGTGCCGCGCTGGCGAACCCAATCTTGATCTCAGAGGGCGCCGATATCTTTGGCAGCCAATGCATCGTAGTCGCGATCGATACGCGTCGCGATCCAGACACCGGGACCTGGACAGTCTACTCCCACGGAGGACGCAGGTCGACGGGGATCGATGCTGTCGCATGGGCGGCGGAAGTTGTGCGGCTAGGTGCGGGCGAGCTGCTCGTCACCAGTATGGACCGCGACGGCACCCGCGACGGATACGATCTGGAATTGCTCGAGGCGATTGCCGCCGCAGCGCCGATTCCACTGATCGCATCGGGCGGCGCCGGCAATCTGCAACATTTGGTAGAAGGATTGGCTCCCGGACGGGCTGACGCGGTGCTGGCAGCATCGATCTTCCACTTCGGTGACTTCCGGGTTCACGAAGCGAAGCAGTTCCTGGCATCCCAGGGTATTCCCGTCCGGCCATGACGCTTCCCATTGATTTCGGTGCCAACCCCCTTGTTCCCGCCGTCATTCAGGACGACGCCTCCGGCAACGTGCTGATGGTCGGGTTCATGAACCAGCTCGCCTACTTGAAGACACAGGAAACCGGTTTCGTGCATTTCTGGAGCCGCAGCCGGAACGCGCTCTGGAAGAAAGGCGAAACGTCCGGTCACACCCAGGAAGTCATCAGCATCGCCCTCAATTGCGAGGCGAACAGCCTGCTCATTCAGGTGAACCAACAGGGCGCGGTTTGCCACACCGGCCATCCGACCTGCTACTACCGGCAGATCCTGCCAGATGGCTCGCTTTTCGAAACCAGTGATCCTGTCTTCGATCCGAAAGATGTCTATGACGCGGTGCATCCAACGGATGAGGCGCGGATGAAACGCCAGCAACGAGACGACCCCTGGTGCATTGGTACCTGGTTCGGCGCCTACGAATACCTGGCGAGACAACCGCTGCAGGACGTCTCGGGAACGTCGAAGCTGTTGCACGACGGTGTCTTGCCATTCGCGCGTATTGCTGACGAAATGGATGAGCTTGCCGGTGTACTGGCAGGCGAGCACAGTCATTCCGGCGAGCTGATACAGGATGTCGTTCTGGAAGGGAGCCAGGTGCTCTACTGGCTTAACGTGCTCGCTGTCGGGCTGGGACAGGACGCGGCTCGAGCGCGCGAGCTCGAGCGCACGACGATTACGCCGCATTCCTCTGATGGGTCGAACGACGCGAATGTCGAGAAACTCCGAGAAGCAGCGGCAATCTGGAGATTAGCGGAAACGCGATTCGGGGCGAACCAGCGTGACGATATCGAGGAGTTGCTCGCCGAGCTCTCGAGTTCGTATCGGCTCGCATCGCAGGCCGTGTCACCTATCGTCGAGCCATCCCGGCTCATCGAGCACGATCTCGAAGAACTCCGCTCCCGGCCGTATCTGGCGGACTACTTCTCGTCGATCGAAGCCTGAGTTACGGCGCCGTCACGCGAACCAACTGCGATGGCGATCAATCCGCCGATGAGTATGCCCAGCGCCGCGGTGATGAGCAACTGAAGCCAGTGGCCATCGCGGTCGCGCGACGGCGTGGAAGCCGGATCGATGATGCGGACCGTCGCCACTCCTCCGTCATCCGGCATCAGATACCCGTTGATCGAACTGGAAAGCGCTGATTCAGCAGCTGCCGCAATTTCTTCGACTTGCCCTTCGTTCTCACTTGTCACATAAACAGTCAACACCCGACTGTAGCGAGACCCATCGAGCGTCGATTGGATCTGATCGACGGTTAGCGAGGTGTCGCCCATCGCGCCGAGCACGTCGCTGGCGAACACATGGGAACGAATAAAGGGCGGCAGGTCGTCGAGCACCATCAATTCTGGCCGCTCCGAATTACCAGGATTCTCGGTGTCGCCGGGAATAAGCACCGTAGCGCGCACGGTCGATTGATACGGCTCATTGCGCTGGAGCAGATAGGTAGCAGTCACCGCCACCAAAGGCAGCAAAAGGACGATCCACCATCTTCGGCGAATGACCGATACGAGCTGGCCCATGCTGATCGAATGCTCGGCCAGCGGATCGATAAACACTTGTTGCCTCATGCTGGGGGACACCCTCGGAGCAGCGCCACGAAGGTGCGCAGCAGGATCTTTGCATCGAGCCATGCCGACCAGTGCTCGGCATAGAACAAATCAAGCCGCACCATGTCATCGAAGGTCAGCTCGGTCCGACCGTTGGAAAACCAGAGCCCGGTCATTCCCGGAGCTATCAAAAGCCGTTGTCGCTGCCAGTCCTGATACCGCGCAACGTGATGCGGCGTCTGTGCTCGCGGTCCCACCAGACTCATATCATCCCGCAAGATGTTGAAGAGTTGCGGCGCCCCATCGAGGTGAGCGCGTTGAATCCAACTCGGCTCCTGGTGCGATTGACTCGAGGAAGATGCGAAGCGTAGTTGCTCGAATGGCACGCCGCATTTGCCGACCATGGTCCGTCGATGCAGCACAGGGCCCCCGTTCGATCGCTTGACCGAGCGTGCGGCGATTGCCATCGGAACCGACAGCAATGCCAGCAGTAAGAGCGCACCGGCAACGTCGATACCGCGTTTGATCAAGGCGTTTGTTCCGCGAATCGATGCTTCGCGCACGCTCAACAACGGCACACCCGATATCTCGTCCAACTGCACCCGATCGAGCGAAAGTTGCAGCAGATCGGGAACCACCCGGAACGGGACGCTAGCGGTGCGGCACCAATTGGCAATTTCCAGTGCTCGCCCGTGTCCTTCCGAGGGAAGGGCGAGGATGACTTCATCGACCGAGGTTCGCCCCAGAATGGAGGGAATGTCCTCCAGCGATCCGAGTCGCTGTGCCCGCACCACTCCACGCTCGCTCCCCGCAATCAACGAGCGGCGGCCCAAACCTTCATCGACATAGCCGGACACCCGCAATCCCATGCTCGGCGTGGCGACCAGCATTTGCATAAGGCGGTGACCAGAAGTGCCGTTTCCGGCGATCAGCACACGTCTTACACCAATGTCATGCGCCCACAGGGCCTCACGCGTTTTGCGTTTCCCCAATCGGACCAGGAAAAGCAAAACGAGCGCGTTGGCCCAGGCATAGACAAAGAGCAAGCGCGACGGACTGAACTGCGAGAGGTAGGCGGTCAGGATCAGGCCACCCATTGCGATCGTCATGGTCCCGACGACTAATCCCATTTCGTCGAGCAGCGAGGTCCAGCTCGAGAGCCGGTACATCCCCCGTACCATGGCGATAGCCACGAAGAGCAGGGTGAACAGTGCAATCCGTCCAGTAAAGTCGGAAAATTCCCGTTGATTGAAGCTGAATACCAGACCGCCAACTTCGTAGCGATAACGCATCAGGTAGGCCAACCAGAAGGCAAGCCAGATTGCCACGGTATCCAGCAGGATAGAGATGAGCGGTCGAAGAATCGCGGGCGCGCGTGTAGCCCGCACCGGGCGAACGGCTCCGATAGGATGCAATTGCGCATTGGCGGG
Organism: Thermomicrobiales bacterium; assembly: GCA_038331435.1. Classification (GTDB taxonomy): domain Bacteria; phylum Chloroflexota; class Chloroflexia; order Thermomicrobiales; family UBA6265; genus JAMLHN01. Next base: position 4,716 of record JBBQPB010000026.1, read on the forward strand.
AAGATCAGTCATGCGAGCTCGTGACGGTCGAGGAAAAAGGACGAAGACCGAAGTCGCATCTGGCGAAGAATACCATCGCGGTTCGATCGGTCGTCGGAATCGGCAGCGGTGCTACCATCGCGTTATGGATGATACCGAACAGGTTCCAGAGTTCGAGCCGCATCGCTACTTGTCTGCCCCCTGGCGGATGCAATACCTGCGTAACGGATTGCGATCCAGCGATTGCATTTTTTGTTCCAAAATCGAGATCGACGATGACGAGACCAATCTCGTGCTTTGGCGTGGCCCGTTGGTTTTCGTCATGATGAATCTCTACCCCTACGCGACAGGCCACATCATGATCGCTCCGTACGACCATGCTCCTTCGCCAGAAGAGGTCGAACCAGCGGTGATGGCGGCCCTTGGAACGACGATTGCTCCTTGCATGCGGGCTCTGCGCCACGTGTTGAACTGCCAGGGATTCAATACCGGGATCAACACGGGCGCCGTGGCGGGTGCCGGGGTTGCCGATCACATGCATCTGCACATCGTGCCGCGCTGGGGTGGCGACGCGAACTTCATGCCCATCATTGCCGAAACCACGGTCATGCCTGAAGCGCTCTCCGTGACGTATGGCCGGATTCGCCTGGCGCTACTGCCCGAACTCGGACCCGCAACCCGGAGCGAATAGGGGCGATCGCACCCGCGCTCCAGGGGATTTTCAGGTCCGTGGCTATACTTCGGGGCTGAAGGGTGAGCTGTTCGCCCTACGCTTTCTTCATCGATCGGGGTACGCCCGTCCGTGTCTGGCACCGAAATTCGGCGCTTTTCTGACGATCAGTCGCTTATCGGCGGTCGTTGGATCGTCGCACTCTTACAGGCCATTTCATCTTCCCTTGCAACCGGGCTCATGCTACCGGTCGTCATCATCACGGCGTACGTCGCGATGCTTACCGACGACCTCTATTGGGTCGCCATGGTTCCAGCGCTGGTGTTCGGTCTCTGGAATCTCGGCGCTTTGGTGGCGCTACGCGTTACGCGCGACCGAGTGCGCCTGCTACCGTGGGCATTTGGTGCGGGTGCTGCGCGCGCGGCGGCGATCGGGGTGCTGGCGTATGTGGCATATCACACCAACCCGGTTGGCGATACGCGGTTGACCGCGTTTTTTATTTGCCTGGGCGCGTTCGGATTCGCCTCGGGATTCACGTCCGCGCCGGTGGACGCTCTTTTGCAAAAATCGTTCGAAAGCTCGAGCCGGGCGCAGCTTTTCGGGGCGCGTGCATTCTGGGGCGTTCTGGCTGCGGTGATTTCTGGCATCGTGATTCGCAGCGTTTTCGAACCGAACGGTCCGGTCATTCAACGCGCGTTCGCGTATCTCTTTATTGCCGCAGCGGGCTGCCTGGCGTCAGCAGCATTTTTCACGTTGTTGATCAAAGAACCGGTCCGCCGGTTATCGAGCGCGCGTCATAGCGCACATTCCTCATTACTCAGCGGGCTGGGCGACCGCGTCATGCGGCGCTATCTGCTCTTTCGCATCGCGCTGGCAGCGGTGGGAATGCTCGACGTATTCATCGTCGTTTACGCGATGCAGGAGCTGAGTTTCGACCCGACCTTTCTGGGGATGTACGTCATTGCGTTCTGCGCTGCCCTGGCGATAGGGTTGCCGCTGGCTCGTTCGCTCGGGATGCGGCGCGGGGGTCGGGCAGTGCTCCAGGCGTCGACCTGGATGAAACTCGTCGCGCCTCTCCTTTTGCTCACGATTCCCTATTTGCGTGACTCGGCCGATGTGGCAGATCGCGTTTCCGGCGACGAGTTCTATCTCTGGATGCTGGTTGGCTGTTTTGCCGCCCTGGGTTTGAGCCTGGCTTTCCAGGGCGCGGGTAACTTCCAATACCTGAGCGAAATTGCGCCGGCGATCAATCGGGCAGGCTACTTCGCTACCGCCAACATCGTGCTAATGTTCGCCACCCTCTTCTCGTTTGCCGGCGCCTGGATCGTTCAGAGCTGGGATTTCCAACGGCTCTTTGGAGTTACGGCAGCGATTGCGTTGCTTGCGGTGCTCCTGAGTGGAATTCTGGTGGACAACCGCATCGTTGCCAGCCGCCCCACGGCAATGGCGAGATTGCGAAGTGTCTCCTACCGATAATCAGGCAAGCTGCGGGAGCACCCTGGTCCCCAGTAGCTCGACTCCGTCCAGATCGGTCATGTCGGCAAGCTGTGCCATGATGCGCCGCACGCCTACCGCGTCGAAGGCCAGGAGGCCTTCCGCTACTTCATTCGGCGTGCCGATGAGTGCGCCGCGCTCTTTCAGGGCAGCGACGTCCATGCCTTCGGTTTTGCGGGCCACATCGGCGTCGGTCGCGCCCAGGGTCACCCGATGCATAAGGGTCTTGTGCATCGAATCGGGTACACGCCCTTCGACGGCCAGCAGTCCATCGAGATGCTGGCTGAGCGTGGCAAAGCGCTCTGGTGTGACAAATACTGCATTCCATTCATCGGCGTAGCGAGCAGCGAGAGGCATGGTTCGCTTCTCTCCGTTGCCGCCGATGACGATCGGCGGACCTCCCGCGCGCGCGGGGCGGGGGAGCAATATGGCATCTTCAAGATGAAAGTACGAGCCATCGAAAGCGACTGGCTCGTCACTTTGAAGAAGGAGCTTGACGACCTGCACCCCTTCTTCGAATCGCGCGAAACGTTCTCTCAATTCCAGGAGATCGAAGCCAAACGAGCGATGCTCGCGCTCCTGCCATCCAGCGCCCAGCCCCATGTGTAAACGCCCGCCGGAAAGGTCATCGACCGCGGCGGCACTCCAGGCAGTCACCACCGGGTTGCGAAACGAAATAGGTGAAACCATGGGGCCGAACTCGATGCGCTCGGTCGCCGCGGCCAGGTAAGAAAAGGAAACCCACATTTCCAGCGCGTCTTTGGCTGGTCCTTCCGGATTGGTGAAATGGTCGGAACGGTAGAGGCCAGCCAGCCCCAAACCCTCAGCCGCTTCAGCAAGCGCCCTCCAGCGTTGCCAGTTCAATCCGTCTTGTCCTTCGATCATCAATGCAACTTCGATCACCGACCACTCCTTTTGTCTGTCATCGTTCTGGGAACGTACCGATCAGCTCGACTCCCTTGTCGGTTGCGAAGCTCAGCAGCGAAAGCTGGATTGCCGCATCGAACTGCGGGGCCTTGCTCTCATGGTCAACATCCCTGCGGACCATAAAACTCTCGGTCTCGAGCAGCGCTGCACCGTGAGTCAACGCCCAGAGCGCGCAGCTCACCGTTAACGGGGGTAGCGGTTTCAGCTCACCCGCCTCGATGCAGTCAACGATCACGCCAACAAATCGCTCGAAGATGGTGTGCATACCCTGGTAGTCCTCGTCCGAGAGTGCGAGGGTTGGGTCCACCGTACCAAAGAGCAATCGAAAATAATCCGGCTCGTCACGCGCAAACGTCCGGTAGCCATTCAGGATGGCCAGCAATTTCGGCAACCCCGGGGGGCTCTCCGCAATCGTTTGGTCCATCAGCGTCAGCATGGCCTCAGAGCCCTGCACGAAAACGGCTCTGAGAATCGCGTCTTTGTTGCCGAAGTATTCGTAAAGCGCAGGCGCGGTCACTCCGACCGACTTGGCCAGTGCACGCAGGGAAAGGGCGTCAAAACCCTGACTTCGGATGATATGCTGCGCCGCAGCAAGGATCTCGACGCGCATGAGCTCGCGACTTGCCTCGCGGCGGCGCTCGCTGAGCGATGGCGCTTCGGTTTTTATCGACGTGGACATGTTTCTCCGAACGCCGTTAATGCACAACGAACACCATTAGGTTAGACATTCTAGCCTATCTCGACGTTTTGGAAATGACCGTGACGCAATTGTTCGATCGGGTTGTCGCTGGTATTGCAATGAAACCGACGATCGGTGTGGTTGGGCTGAGCAGCTGGGATACGCTGTTAGCAGTCCAAATCATGCCGGAATCGGGCGGATTCGCGATGGTTTCGTCCGCACTCGAGCTTCCCGGTGGTACCTCAGCGAATGCGGCTGCCGCGGCTGTGTCCCTGGGCGCCCGCGTCGAGTTCATCAGTGCCGTGGGCGACGATGCGATTGGACGGCGGCTGCTCGATACGCTCACTTGCGCCGGAATCGATTGTTCCCGCGTGAGGATCGATCCAGATCGGCCAACTGACCAAACCACCGTCATTACCTCCGAGCATCCGCCGGACCGTACGATTTTCTGGCGAGAAGGTGCAATTCCTCGTCGAGGTGACCGGATCGACATCGACCGGCTCTTCACGCGTGATCTGGTGTTGCTCGATAGCGTCGATCCCCTTTTGCGCCGCTTTCTCATCGACTTGCCAGTGCATACGTATCCCGATGTAAAGATCCTTGTACCGATGACCTATGTGGTTGATTTCCCCGGTGCCGACGAATTCCATTCGATCGTCCGTTGCGACGCGCTGGTCGGATCGGCGCAAGAACTACGGCAATTAACAGGATCGGGATCGCTCGACGAAGCCATTGTCACGATGCAGGTCACCATGCGGGTTGCGAACCTGCGATCGGTGGCGGTCACCCTGGGAGCCGATGGTGCTTTGGCGTTCGATGCCGAGCGGGTTTACCGATCGCCGGCACTGGTGGGCGATGTTGTGGATACCACTGGCGCGGGCGACGCCTTTGCAGGTGCCTTCGGAGTTGGGCTGGCAAGCCGACTCGGGCTCCCTGATGCGTTGGAGTTGGCGAATTGCGTAGCCGGGCTATCGGTACGATCGATCGGAGCGCAAACTGGACTCGCCTCTTTCGACGAGGTCGCCTCAGTTCTCAAGACGCGATCGAGTCCAGCGCCTGAATGATCTCGTCGCGCACGTAAACGTCGGATTCGCTGCGAAGCATCCGGTCTAGTGCACGGCGAGCATCGCGACCAGGATACCGGCCAAGCCCCCAGGCCGCGTGACCGCGTACGAGCGGTTCATCGTGGTGAGTCACGGTAGTTTCCAGCAACGGAATGGCACGCTCATCGGCAGCATTTCCCAGGGCCACGGCCGCGTTACGGGCGATTCCCCGCCGTTTGGTGCGCAAAACAGCAGTGCCCCGGTAGATCGCGCGGAACTCCTCGTCCGACATGGACACAAGCCAGCCGAGTTCGGGAGCAACATTTCGGATCGACTTCGGGAGCAACTCCTGATCGAAAACCGCTTGCGTAGCGCTGGTATAGGGGCAGACATCCTGGCACTCGTCGCACCCAAACACCCACTCGCCGAACCGAGATCGCAATGGCAAGGGAATAACGCCTCGTTGCTCGATGGTTTGGAAGGAAATACAGCGTGTGCTATCGAGCTCGTACGGGCCGACGATTGCTCCAGTTGGGCAGCGATCGATGCAGGCGCTGCACCGTCCACAATTGCGGTCGAGGGGGCGATCGGGTTCGAGTTCGAGATCGAGCAGCAGTTCTCCAAGCAATACCCACGACCCGAAACCCGGCACGATGATGCAGGTGTGCTTGCCATACCAACCGAGGCCCGATCGACCGGCCACCGCCCGATCGACGATCCGGGCGGTGTCGACCAACAACCGGGCTTCCACCGAACGACCAGCGCGCGCTTCGATGCGGCTGAGCAGGTCGGCCATACGCCGTTTCAGCACGACATGGTAGTCAGCACCCCAGGCGTAACGGGAAATCCGTCCGCGCAGCTGGCCGTCGTGCGCTTGCTCCGGCATCGGCTGATAGTACGGGAGCCCGACGGATACGATCGACTTGACCTGTGGATGGAGATTCGCTGGCGCTACCGAAATCGATGCGCGTTCAGGCGTGAACCAATCGAATCCCTGGTAATGTCCGCGTTCGATTCGTTCGTGAAGATGTGGTTCGAGTCCATCAAACGGCTCTGGTCCGGCAATGGCCGCAACCTCGAGTCCAGACTCTTTGGCAAACTCCTTGATCCATGCCGAGTCGATGCCACGCGCCGACTGGGCGCTGCGAAGCCATGTGGGCGCGACCCTCAGCGGTTTGTTGGCAGCGTCAGCAGTCATGTACGAATGCTACCGTCCGCGGGCAAAACAAAAGAGAGGCGGCGGTAGCCACCTCTCTCCGATGCGCTATGTTGAGACAGCTGAAGCTAGCGGCCACCCTTTTGGGCTGTCCGCATGCAACGGGTGCAGACATTGAGTCGCACCAGCTCGTTGCCAATCAGCAATCGTTTTCGCTGTACGTTGGCACGAAAGTCACGGTTGGTCCGCCGCTTCGAATGGCTGACATTATGCCCGAAACTCTTCGTTTTGCCGCAAACGTCACATACACCAGCCATTATTGGCTCCACTTCTGCGTTTAGAACGATACAACCGGGCATCGGCCGCGGCAGGCACGCAATAGGACGCTGATAGGCGTCCGCAAACCGGAATTCTAGCAGGTTTTATGACGCATTGCATCTGTCCCGAGCGCGTGGGAATGTGACTGCCCATCGTGCAAAACCCGTGCGTCATCGTACACTTGTTCGACTTATCGCTCATTGCGCACGAGTCACCATCCGCCAATGCCTTTCACCCGGCCCCAACCAATTACCCAGGGAACCGCCACCGAGGCCGTCGGCCGCGCGGTCGAACTGTTGCGTGAGGAATGGCGAGACGGGTTTGCCGGGCGAAAGATCGAGCGCGCCAGAATGTTGATTCAACAAGCACAGGATCTCACCGACGATACGGGCACTGCCATCGCGCTTGCGCGGCTCGATGTCCAACTGGCCCGCTACGAATCCGCATCGGAGGACGAACGCAAAGTCCAACTTGCGGAGATCGGCAAAGATCTTTCGGTGATCAACGACCGACTCATTGAAATGGCGCCGAGCACTGCTCCAGCCGTTCCCCCACCCGTATCCCGCTCACAAGTCTCACGTACGGCAGTTTCGCGCCAGGTTGCGCTCGAATCTCCTGTCACGCTGCTTCCGGGTGTTGGCGATAAAAACGCAAGAAAGCTGATGAAACTCGGGCTCGAAACAGTTGCCGATGTCTTACGATTTTTGCCCCGACGCCATATCGACTATTCCAAAACAATGTCGATTCGCGAAGCGGTCGGGTTCGACACGACCGGCGAGGTCACCGTCAAAGGGATCGTGAAGGACGAAGCCGTGTTCGATGGCCCTCCGGCGAGATACACGATCCGGCTGTCCGATGCCACGGGCTCGATCAAGGTGACCTGGTTCAACAAGTTTCTGGCGCATCAGATCCGCGCCGGAGATGAGATCACCATCAGCGGCAAACTCGAACACGGATACGGTATGCCGACCGCGACCAGCCCCGAATGGGAAAAGACTGGTGCGCCGAATCTCTCGACGGGCCGCCTCACACCGGTCTACAACCTGACCCAGGGAGTCTCGCAAAAGCAGGTGCGCGTTCTAACCAAAGCTGCTCTCGACATGACCGAATCGACGGTGGTCGATTACCTCCCGGAGGCGATGCGCCGGCGGCTCGATTTGATGACGCTTGGGCAAGCCTTTCGCGAATCGCATTACCCCTCGGACTACCGGAACTTGACCCGGGCGCATCAGCGCCTTTCTTTCGACGAACTGCTACTGCTACAGCTGGGACTGGTGAAGCAGCGCGAAAATCGCAAACGCGGTCTTGCACCGAGTTTCGATCTGGAGCTGGCGCATTTGGACGAGTTCTTCGCCCAACTCCCGTTCCAGCTCACCAACGCGCAACGCCGTGCGCTGGATGAGGTCTTGGTCGATCTCGAGCTACCCCGGCCCATGGCGAGACTGCTACAGGGAGATGTCGGAAGCGGCAAGACGGTGATCGCCGCGGCGGCCGCACAGGCGGCTATCCGCAACGATTTCCAGGTAGCGATCGTCGCGCCGACCGAGATTCTGGCTGAGCAACATCTACAGAATTTTCACAAGCTTTTCG
>JBBQPB010000027.1:0-12364 GCA_038331435.1 Thermomicrobiales bacterium
CTCGAAGCCGGAGTGCTGGCACGAGCGCTAAACGAGGAGCGAGCCTGGTGACACGAATCGGAAAGTTGATTGGCGGCCGATCCAGGAGCGAAGGCAATTGCGAAGCGATCTTTCAGATCGCGCGTGAGGTCGTCGAGCGTCGCCGGTCGATGCAGGGCGCGCTCAACGAGGTGCGCCACCCCGCTATTCTGGACAATCTTTCTGACGAGGATTTCCGCCTACTCGACGAAGCGGTCGTAGAAAGCGCGCAGGACTATCCGGAATACGCGCTCGTCCTGGCCCGACTGACCCACGCCGCCGCGCGTGCGAAGGGATTCGACAGGCAAATCGTTGATTCGGCATTGCGGCTCGATTCGTTTCTGCCGGCCGACGATCCCAGCCGCGAGCGAGAACAGTTGCTTCGCGATGCGTACACCATCGCCCAGCGTGCGGGGTATGCCCGGGGTGGGCGAGCGACGCTCTCCCGTCTGGGTGTGCGCGCGTTGGATGCCGACGAGTTCGACCGGGCTCGCGCCATTTTCCAACAGCAGATGGATATCGGCGACGAATCGACCGACACCACGGCAGAGGTTGATTCCGCACTTATGCTGGGCGATATTCTTCGTCGCGAGGGCGACGCGGCCGGGGCGCAAACCTACTATCGCCGGGCTTCCCGCTCGGCCACCCGGCTCGAATACAACCGGGGCGTAGCCGAAGCGCTCGATCGGCAGATCGAGCTGCTGGACAACAACTCGGATGTCGAGACCGCCATTCAGCTCCAGAAAGAAGCGCTCGACGCAGCCATGCGCACGCCCGATCTCGGGTTGCAATCGCGCCTGACACTGGCGCTGGCGGAAACCCTGGCCAAAGCGGGCCGGGTCGAAGAAGTCATTACGCATTTGGAGCATGGCGTCGAAATCGCGCGAGAGATCGGTGATCTCTCGGTCGAAGCAGAGTGCCTGCAAGCCCTGGTCGAAGCCTATCGTCAAGAAGGGAATCTGGTCGGCGTCGCAAAACGGCAGACCGATCTCCTCCTGCTGGAAGAGCGCATGGGAAATCGACCGATCGCGGCTCGCTGGGGCGTCCGTCTCGGAGGGACCCTGATGGAGCTCAACAAGCCGCAACGCGCCGCGGAGGCGTATGGCCGCGCCCAGCAATTGGCGCGCTCGCTCAACGACCCCATGCTCGATCAGCGTATTCTCGGCGGCTTGGGTATCGCCTATACCCAGCTCGACCGGCCGACCGATGCGTTGGAAAACCTTATGGAAGCCAACGAGATCGCCAGGGAAATCGGCGATCTGCCGAAGCAAGCCGAATGGCTGGCCAGCATTGGGCAAGCCCTTTTCAAGTTCGAACAGTCGAAAGACGCCATCGCTGCCCTGGGCGAGAGCCTGACTATCGCCCGGCGTATCGGCGATGTACCGCTGCAGGTCGATCTCTTGACGCTCATGGGCGAGATTTTCGACGATGCCGCTCAGTTGCCGCGATCGCGCGAGTGCTATCACCGCGCACTCGATCTGGCACGGCGTTTGAACGATCGAACCCGTCAGATCCGGTTGAACAGCGCGTTGGGCGGGGTCGCGCTGCGAGCGCAGCAATATGCGCAAGCGAATGCCCTGTACAGTCAGGCTTTGCAACTGGCGACCGAAACAGGTGACCGGGTCGAAGGCGCGAAGTTACAGGGACGGCTCGGCAAAGTGGCGCAGCAACAGCGCGACTGGCCGAAAGCGCTCGAGCACTATTACACCGCCGTCGAACTGTCCGAATCGATCGACAAGCCCCGGCTGACCAACCAGCTCCTGCTCCACCTTGCGGCAGCGCAGCATGCGGTTGGCGATCCAGCTGCGGCGACCACGTACCGCCGGTCATTGACGCTCTCGCAGCAGCAAGGCGATGTCTATCGTGAGGCGGTCGTACGGCTGAACCTCGGAATTCTGCTGAGCGCCGATGGGCATCGTAACGAAGGGCTCGACCACCTCTATCGTGCGGCCGATCTGGTTGGCGATATGGGACCGACTGGCAACGATTTGGCCGAAAACATCGAGGAAGCAATCGTCCGCGCTGGTGGCAGCGTGGTGGCGTCGCCTGCCGATCACGATGTCTGGGACGACCGCCAGTCAGGTGTGAGCCGGGGGTTTCCCCAAAGCTATGAATACCAGCCGTATCGGGACGACCAGTCCTACAGTGAGGCGTCCCTCCCGCCTCGTTAGAGAAGACGAGTTCTAGGCAATGAGCAATCCGCTGTCGAATTCATTGCCGGCGGTTTCATGTTTGCCCTCATCGACGATTCCGAGCTCTCTGGCGCAACCGGTCCGACTGTCCCTGCTTGAGAACCGCCCTGGCATCGATCACCCCTGGATCGTTGGTTCGATACTCCTGGAGCGCACCCAAGACGGATATACACGTTCATGTCAGCCAGAGTTCCGACTGGATCGCACTACTATTCAACGACTGAAGCATTGGTATACTGGGTGGGTCCGCAAGTTCGTCGTCGACGAGCGTCTTGTTGCAAGAGCGGGCCCAGCGCACAGCCCAATTGTGCTCCCAGGGTGGGAGGAGGATGAGAGATGGCATACGTCATCACGCAGCCGTGCATTGGCACCAAGGACGCATCATGTGTCGAGGTCTGCCCGGTCGACTGCATTCACTCGACAGATGATGCCGAGCAGTACTTCATTGATCCGGACGAATGCATCGATTGCGGTGTTTGTGCCGAGGTTTGCCCGGTCGAAGCGATCTTCTTCGAAGACGATGTGCCCGAGCAGTGGCAGTCGTTCATCCTGCAGAACAAGGCGTTCTTCGCCAAGTAGCACGATGCGCCTCTGATTCGAGCGTCGAGTGGCCCAGCGCTACTCGGCGCTTGGCATTTCCGGGAGGACGGCCGACCAGATCGCATCGTCGGCAATCCAGTAGATTTGGCCGCGGGTTTCACTGACCACCAGTGAGCTGACATTCTCGAACAGCTCGTCCATTGCGATGCCGTCGACGGTGAATGGCGGCAGCAAGACGGGAGTGCTCACGCTATTAGTCAGGTCGAACACGTCCAACGAGACGACCCCATCTGACAGCGTGGCAAAGTACAGGTCGCCCGTTTCTTCGCCAGAATCGACAGCCAGCACCTCGAACTCGCTGCTCGACTTTCCGAGATCCTGCCGGTCATACACCTCTCCCGAACTGAGGCTGACCAGACGCCCGTCCGCATAGACGACATGAATAGCGCCACCGATCTCCATTCCCAACGCGCCCGATGGCAACGGCGATTCTGTGTCTGCCAACCAACGGTAGGCGATGTTGTCCTGGCCATCGGCGACGTAAATTTCACCGCTCTCCTGATCGAAAAGATAGAGCCGATTTTGAAATCCGCTGAATAGACCATCGCTCGGGTCGACCCCTTGTGGCCAGGTCGTGACTCCTATTTCGTTGGCCGTGCCATCGAAACCCATCAGCACCAATCGGCTTCCGTCACTTGCAACGATGCCCGCGACATCGTCAGCCGAGGATTGGGCGCTGAAGGTCCGGATCGACGAATCGGGAGAGAAAGGCATCTCCAGCATGGACATGGTCCCCATGTCAATTTGGTAGGCGGACGGATCGAGCAGGAAAAGCACACCCGCCACCTCCGCAAGCTGCGGATCGTGGCCTGCCAGTGACGCTGGGAGCCGCCCAACCAGTTGGGCGTCGCTCAAGCGCAACACGCCGTTGATCTGGTCTTGCGCTTGCAGGATTTCGGTTTCGAGCAACGCAAGCTGCGCGGCAGGCAGGTCAGCCTGCTTGCCGATGGCAAGCGCTCGCTCCGCTGCCGGTAACGCAGACTCGATCGCGAGCGGGTCGCTGCCCGCCAGCGCAGCTGACAGCGTGGCGGATTGCTGCGCTATATCGGGATCGGGCAGCTCGACGCCTTGCGGCCGGTTGCTATACAGATAGGCAAAACTACTTCCCGCCAGGATCAGCGCCAGCAGAATTGCAACAAACACCCAGGCGGAGGGACGGCCACGCGGCAGCCGCCTGCGAGCAATGCGAGAAAAGGAGTCGCCTGAGGCGCTGCGATACCGATGGAGCGAATCGAGCGCTGGAGGTTTCTGGAAGAAGTCGCCATCGTTGCGAGCGCTCTTGGTCCAAAGGGGATCGGCCGGTTTGGCGGTGGTGCTCCAGGTACGTTGCGCCTCCGGTTCGGGCGCGGAGAGCAGTCCGGCTCGATGGCGGGAATCCTGCTTTTTCGCTTTCTCGAGCTCGATCCAGACCCAGGCACCTTTGGTTCCGGAAATCTCGGCAACTTCGGTGCGGGTCAGGCGAGTCTGACTCGAGCGCTCCGCGATGTTTCCGCCGGAAAGGAGTGCGACAATGTCACCCGGATCGAGCCGGGTTTCGAAAATGGTCGCAGCGGGATCGAGAAACTCGTCACCTGCTTCAGCCGCGCGCGGAAAAGAAAAGAGTTGCGTTCCCTGCTGCACGATGACCAGTCCTGGCTCGGCGGCGGAGACCACCAAACGCTGGCCGTCGAGCGCTGCCGTCACCAGCCCGCCGTCGAATCCGGTCGCTTGGTCCCCAATCAGCGCGGCCCTGGGTGAGCGCCGAACCGCCTCGAGTGCCGCGCTAAAGGCATTGGCCAACGAATCGTTCGGAGCGGAGAAGAAGGTCAGTGAGAGTTGATCGAGCGCCTCGTCTGCGCGGGCGACGTCCTCACGGGTCAGCGATTTCGGGATCGCGACCGCCAGCAACCGCCGGTGCTGCAACTCGACGGCCTTGTCGAGTGTGCGTCCCAGCAGAAGAGTAGGCAGGACAGATTGAGATTCGACCGGTTGGTGCGGTGCGACCGGCGCTGTTGGTTCATCGATGTGCATCGCGCTCGATCGCCATCTCGGCGCCTAGGTATCTGCGACTGCGGGCAAGTATGAAAGAGTGGGCCGGATGCGTCTACCGGCACTGAGCGGCGTACCCGCTAGAATCGCCCCGTTGCGCTAAACCGACCGAGAGTACTGCGAGGGGACATGAGCGAAGCCGTGAGCCGATTGACACCGGAGTTGGCGGTGCTCATTTCCGGTGGAGGGAGGACGCTTGCCAACCTGATCCAACGCAATCGAGCTGGCATGCTCGATGCCCGGGTTGGGATCGTGATCAGTTCCAAATCCGATGCCGGCGGCCTCGAGATTGCGCGAGCCGCGGGTATTCCGGCGGCGGCCATCGTGCGCAAAGGCTTTGCATCCGACGCCGCTTTTAGTGAGGCCATCTTCGCGGAAGTTGCGCCATACGAACCTCGACTCATGATCCTGGCAGGCTTTCTCCGCAAGATCGCGGTGCCGCCGGAGTGGGAGGGCCGTATTCTCAATATCCATCCCGCGCTGCTGCCGGAGTGCAGCTTCGCCGCCGGACGCGGATTTTACGGTGAGCATGTTCACCAGGCGGTGCTGGATCGTAGAGAGACCCGATCTGGCGCGACGGTGCATTTCGTCGATAACGGTTACGACACCGGCCCGGTTTATATGCGTCAAAGCGTTCCCGTTCTGCCCGGCGACACGTCGCACACGTTGGCCGAGCGGGTCTTCGCAGCCGAGAAGGAACTCTATCCGCGGGCGATCGAGGCGTATTTGGCAGAGTTAGGAGCGGAGCGTTAGGAGTCGGGTTGCGGTGGCGGACCCATTTTGGGGGTCGGGCTGTCAAAGCCATTTGCGTCCCGTTTCGAACTACTGGCTGTCTGCACTTCAAAACGGAATTGACGCATTTCCCTTCGAGTGCTACTGTTTAGTCACCGGGCCGGAATCGCTGAAAAAGCACCTTCGGCTCGCTGTTTATCCATCACGTTCCGCGTAGGGTTAAGGAGGTGATGCCCATGAGTAGTCACGGTACGGGCATCGCCGCTTCAGGAGTGAGCCTCTAAGGTTTGTTCCCGGCGGCGATGCCCCAAAGAAGAGAGCCGGTCCAATTTGGACCGGCTCTCGTCGTTTTTGGGATGCAGGGCTTTTGGGGCGACTGGGAAAGCAACTATGACCATCGAGCTCGGGCTTTTCGATATCCATCAGGTCGACCCCATCGACCCCGATCCCACCGCCGCGGTCTTCGATCGAAGACTTCAGCTCCTGGCGCTGGCCGACCGGGTTGGGTTGCGCTATGCGTTCACCGCCGAGCGCCACTTCATGCCGAATTACCGCGCGTCGTCAGCGACCGCCTGGATCGCGGCCGCAAGCCAGCGGACCGCGAACATCCGACTGGGCGTCATGGCCTACACCCTCCCGATGCATCTGCCGGCCGAACTGGCGGAAGAGGTGGCGGTGCTCGATCAACTCAGCCATGGGCGCCTCGAAGTCGGATTCGGATTGGGACATCGCGAAGAAGAGCTTATCGCCCTGGGGATTGATCCTGGGCAACGTGAGCGGCTTTTCCAGGAACGGTACGCTGTGATAACTGCGCTTTGGGCAGGTGGCGCCGTAACGCTGGAGCGGTCCGGAACGCTGCTGCGCGGCGCGGCCATTCATCCTTTGCCGTTGCAGCAGCCATATCCGCCACTCTGGTTCGCGGGGAGTGATCTTCAGGCAGCCCAATGGGCGGGAATGCGAGGTATGAGCCTCGCGATCGGTTTCAAACGAGCAATCGAGCTGGCGCCGACCGTCGCCGCGTTCCGCTCCGGATGTCGTAAACGGCAGGTGGAGGCGCCGGGCGCTGGCAGAATCGCCTTGATGCGACAGGTGTCGATTGCGCCCACCGACCTGGAGGCGCTCGACTCGATGACTGAGGATCTCGACCGGTTGCACCGTCTTGGCAGCGGTGGACCTGGGGATCTGGACAAAGCGCGTGAGGCAGCCATGCGAATGATTCAGGAAGAAGCGTTCATTGCGGGGTCGCCTGAAACGGTCGCGCGTGAGCTGCTTCTGCTGCGCGAACGGCTCGATATCGATGTCTTCCTCGCGAACATCCACGCGGCCGGCGTCAGTGACGAGCGTTTGGCACAGATGACCACGTTGTTGGCCGAGGAGGTCGCTCCGCTCCTGATCGACGCTCCCCGCGTGGAGCGGCCGAACCCCGTCGCGTAGCGCACAGCATTCATCCAGCGAAATGCAACGAACCCGGGCGAATTCGCCCGGGTTCGTTCGTATAGCAGAGAGAAAGAGGAGCTAGTTGCTCTCTTCGGCAGTCTCGGCTGCGTCCGAACCTTCCGCGGACGGAGCTTCGGTGATCGTCTCGCCGGCAGCCTCGGCCTCAGCGGCGTCGAACGCCTCCTGAGAGACCTTCGGATTCAGACTGGCGACGATCTCATCTTCGCCGGTCAGGATCGTGATTCCCTCGGAAAGGTGGATGTCGGACACGCGGATCTGGTCGCCTTCGTTCACCAGCACCGAGCAATCGACCTCGATGCGGGCCGGAATCTGATCTGGGAGTCCGGAAACCATCAGCTCGGAAAGTTGCGGGTTGAAGATGCCAGGACCTTCCGGAACGTGGATCAACACCAGCGGAATCGACGCGGTCGTTTCTTTTTTTAGGTTTGGGGCGAAGAAATCGACATGCAGCGGATTCTTGCGCACGGGGTCGAGCTGCATGTCGCGGATGAGAACCTGGTAGTCCTCCCCATCGGATGAAAGTTTGAAGAGGGTGGAATGACCGTGGATCCGGTAGAACCGGGAGAGTTCTTTCTCCTCGACGCTCACTTGCACAGTTTCCTGAAGGGCGGGGCCGTAGATGACACCCGGAACGAGACCCTGCTTACGCAGGTTTTTGACTTTCTTGCCGGAGATCGTTCGCTCTACGGCACTCAAAGTCGGCTGGCTCATCGCCTACTCCTGACTTCTACTTCCTTTACCTGACAGAGCACGACCTGTGCGGCAGGCATACAAAAACGCGGAACCTGCCGCGTTGCCTGAGTCTAGCATAGTGGAGCATTGTTGCTTGACATCAGACGAGGCCACTGCGTAGCATGATGGCGTTTTCGGAAGAATTTAGATCGGAAGCGTCCCCTCGAATCCGGCTGTCGCCGGTTTAGCATCGTTTTCATCCAGAATGCCACCGCGTTTCGTTGTTCCAAATCGCGGCATTGCGGATGGACAATGACACATAGGCAGGAGCAGGTCATGGGCCGTTATCTGATCCGGCGATTGATCGTTTCGCTTTTCACGCTTGTCGCTATCAGCGTGGTGATCTTTGCCATTCTGGCCATGGCGCCGGGCGATCCGCTCTCCGGGTTTGCCGCCAATCCCAATGTGCCAGCCGAGCTACGCCAGCGAATGCGCGAGCAGATGGGCATCGACGATCCGGTTCCGGTGCAATACGGCCGCTGGGCCAGCCAGTACCTGCAGGGCAATTGGGGCGTCTCCTATACCACTCGCAGTTCAACGCGCGACTATGTCCTCGGCCGGTTGCCGGTGACGCTAAAGATCGTGGGCGGGGCGTATCTCATCAGCTTACTGATTGCCTTACCGGTCGGGATCATTTCGGCGATCAAGCAGTATTCGATCTTCGATCAGGTGGCGACCACATTCGCCTTCTTTGGGTTCAGTTTGCCCACGTTCTTTACGGGCATTCTGTTCATCCTGCTCTTCAGCGTGAAATTACAGTGGCTGCCCTTTATCTATGACGACACGGTAACCGGGTTCATACCCAACATGAAACAGATGATCATGCCGATGATGGTGCTGGCCCTCGCCGGCGCCGGATCGCTGACCAGGTTCGTGCGTGCGTCGATGCTCGAAGTGATAAACCAGGACTATGTGCGCACCGCGCGGGCCAAGGGCCTGCGAGAGAACGCGGTCATCATCGGGCATGCTGCACGCAATGCACTCATCCCGGTCGTGACGATCATCGCGATCGAAGTTCCGGCAGTGGTTGGTGGCGCGGTGGTGACCGAACAGATTTTCCGTATTCCCGGTATCGGGTCGGCCCTGGTGCAAGGGGTGAACGAAAAAGATGTGCCCGTGGTGATGGCGATCAGCTTTGGCTACGCCATCCTGGTGGTTGTCTTCAACATCCTGGCCGACGTGCTCTACGCCACTCTCGATCCGCGAATCAAGTTCAGCTGATACGCCGGAAGGTCTGAACGATGTCCCAAGCTTACGACGTCACCCTCATCGAAGAACCTATTGGCGGACCGCTTCTCGATGGCGGAGCGTCACCGGGTGTATCGCTGCGCGATGCGCAAGCAGCGCGGCAATATCGCTCGCTCTGGGGGAATGCCTGGCAGCAATTTCGATTGCATCATCTTGCCATGATCGGGTTGATCTTTCTGGTCATCCTGACGCTGGCGTGTTACATCGGCACCCTCATTTATCCCCGCGGGATCAATCCGGACATGATGACCACCTTCATCAGTCCAACGGCCAAATACCCATTCGGGACCGATCCGATCGGTCGTGACCTGCTGGCCTCGATTCTCTGGGGAGGGCGCATCTCGCTGGCCGTCGGTTTCCTGGCAGCCTTCGTGGCGATCTCAGCCGGCACATTGATCGGCGCAACCGCTGGGTTCATGGGCGGCAAGGCTGACGGTTTTCTGATGCGGTTTACCGACCTGTTCATCTGCCTCCCGCAGCTCCCCCTGCTGCTCCTGATCAGCTTTCTCTATCGCGACGAGATGTTCGCTTGGGCTGACAAGAAATTCGGCAATGGGAACATCGGAGTCTTCATTCTGATCGTCTTCGTGATTGCGATCCTGAACTGGATGTCAACGGCCCGACTGGTGCGCGCCGAATTCATGCGCCTCAAGGAGAAGGAGTTCGTCGAAGCCGCCAAATCGATCGGCGCCAAGCAGATCACGCTGATGATGCGGCACATTCTGCCGAATGTCGTAAGTCAGGTCATCGTGGCCGCTACCCTGGCGGTTGGCGCGGCGATCATTACCGAATCGACCCTCTCCTTCCTCGGACTCGGCTTCCCCTCGGACATTCCCACCTGGGGTCGCCTCCTCTTCGAGGCAAAAGACTACTTCCAGTTCTATCCCTATATGGCGCTCTTCCCGGGTATGGTCATCTTCCTGACCGTCCTCTCGATCAATTACATGGGTGACGGTCTGCGCGACGCCCTCGATCCGAGAAAAACGCGGTAGAACCCGGAGCGATGCAGCCGGTTGTTTCAGGACGCTTCAGCGGATAGTTCGATCCGGGACCGAATCTTTCCGCGATCAAGTCCTGCGCTACGATTGGGGCTCAAATCGCTAACAGACCGCGGCGCGAGGCAATCGTGACCGCTTCCGTGCGGCTGGCGGCGCCGAACTTGGTCAATATCGAACCAACGTGAAATTTGACGGTGTGCTCGCTGATGCCGAGCTCGTGAGCAATGGTCTTGTTGGGAAGACCATTGGCCACCAGGCGCAGTACCTCCATTTCGCGAGGCGTCAGAAGATCGTCGGCGGGATCGAGCGGAGCCGGGCGGCCGCTCCAGCGTAGCCCGGCAAGATCGGCAACTCGCGGGTCGATAACGATCAGCCCGTTGACCACTGCCTGCACCGCCGATATGAGTTCGGAAGCGCCGGCATCGCCCGCAAGAAATGCCACCGGGCCAGCGCCCAGATCGGGCCAGTCGGTTTCTGGCTCGGCTCCGAGAACGACAAAGGGGGGCAAGGTGGCGAGATCCCTGGCGAGCTCAACGGCGGTCTCTAGACCTTCGTGATCGACCACGATGGCATCGAGCTCGATGATGCCAGGCGGATCGCCGGAATCCAGCGTCACGACCTCGATTCCCGGATTACTGCGCAACAATACCGAAATCCCGGCGTGCACGGCCGGGTAGCCGCTGACGACGGCGACCCGGATCTGTTGGATTGAAGCGGTTCTGCGGTCGAGCATGGTCCTTCCAGTATGACCGACCGAGTCAGCGCGGCTGCATCCGCTCAGTTGGAACGATGATGAAGGAACGAGACTCGCCGCCGCGTGTGAGGCCAATCTCGACGTCCACTCCCGGCTCTACGCGGAGCATGGCGGCCGGAATCGACTCCTGATCGACGATCGCCGCACCGGCGATCGAGAGAACCACATCGCCAATCATCAGTCCAGCGCGCGCGGCAGGAGTGCCCTCGATCACGTCGGTCAGCACAAAGCCGGCTGGCTGCGAGCCCGTCGGCAATGCCGCAATCACACCGTTGACGCCGAGGTACGCATGCGCGCCACTCGAGACCAGACCAGCAACGAACCGCTCGACAGCGGCCGACGGGATCGCCATTCCCAGCCGTCCGGCGACCATGGCGTTGATCCCGAGCACCCGCCCCTCGACATCGACCAGCGGACCGCCCGAGTTGCCCGGGGCGATTTTCGCGTCCATCTGGATCAGATCGCCGGAACGCGTACCATGGCCGGCCGCTGCCTGACCAGCAGCGCAGATGATGCCCACGGTGAGGTAGTCCACCTGTCCATAGGGGTGCCCAACCGTGATGACTAGCTGACCGGGTCGCAGGCGGGAGGAATCTCCGATGTGCGCGGCGGGAAGATCCGTCGCGTCGACCTCCACCAGGGCAAGATCTTTTTCGGGGTCTCGAGCGACGACCGCTCCTTCGAATCGGCGTTCGTCGCAGAGCAAGATCTCCAGGGTGTTGTTGCGACCGGCGACATGATTGTTGGTCACGATCAAACCGTCTTCTCGCCAGATCGTGCCGGCGCCGTTGCCATTGCCACGCTTGACCTGGACCACCGCCGGGCGCACCCGCGCATAGAGGGCGTTCAACTCGGCATCGATCTCGGCATGAATGCGCAAGATGGGTTGGATGCTTGCCGTCATATGTCGTTCCCTATCGTTGTCTTGACACGTGACCCCGAGACGGGGCTCCCGCGCTCACGGTTCTTATGCGCGCTCGCCAGCCAGAATCGATTTGCTGGTCAGCTCACCGCCGCGCACGACGTCGATCTCAACCGATTGGCCGACGACATCGCCGCTGAGCTGATCCATGAGCTGGTCAACGGAGCCAACCGCTGTTCCACCGGCTCGTACGATGATGTCGCCGATGAAGAGCCCCTGATGCTCAGCCGGTCCTCCCGGCTCGAGCCCGACGATGACCAGTGCCTTCTTACTCTCGAGCCCGAGTGATTCGGCGAGTTGATCGTTGATTGCCACCGCTTGCGCACTGACACCGAGAAACCCGCGCCGCACCTTGCCATGCTGCTGCAAGGACGAGACGACCCTGTCGATGGTTGCGTTCGGCAGGGTGAATCCGCTGCCTCGCCCAAGCGTGGAAGAGTTCAGACCAAGGATTTCTCCCCACGCGTCGATCAGTGGTCCGCCGGAGAAACCGGGCAGCATGGCTGCATCTGTCTTGAGAAAATTGCCGAGCTGGTTGCGACGCTGTTCGTGGCCGCCTTTACCCCCAATTAGACTGATGACACCAAGCGAGGCCATTGGTCCCGACTTACCCGGGCGCCCGATAGCCAGCACGAACTGCCCGACCTTCGGCTCTCGGTTCGCACGCACGGCTGGTTGCAGC
>JBBQPB010000028.1:0-12218 GCA_038331435.1 Thermomicrobiales bacterium
GAGCTGCCGATCGCCTACGAACGGGACGGTCAGCGCTACGAAACGACGCTGCAAGTTCCGCCTCGGCAGAACGACGTTCCGCCAGTCGTCGGTGCTGGGTTCGAAGTTGTCAATCAGCAACCGGTCTTCGAAAAGGTCGGCCTGCTTCACGTCATCCCGCGCGGTTTCCAGGAAGCCTGGCGGCAGACAACGCTGATGGTGGATGGCATTCTGGAGCTGGTGCGCAATCCTGCCCTTTTGCGCCAGACTGCCGGACCGGTTGGCATGGCCCAGCTCACGCACGAGCTGGTGGAAACCACCAGCTTGCCGGTTTGGTACACATTGGCGTCGCTGACGATTCTCCTTTCACTCAACCTCGCATTCCTCAACTTGCTTCCGCTGCCAGCCCTCGATGGCGGTCGACTCTTTTTCGTCCTGATCGAGCTCATTCGAGGCCGGCGGATCTCGCCGGAAAAAGAAGGGCTCGTTCACCTCGTCGGATTCATCGTGCTGATTGGCTTTATGTTTATCATTATGTTCAATGACATCCGGCGGATCATCGGCGGAGATTCGTTCTTCGGTTAACGTTTGGAGTTACCTGACATGCTCGTCGCACCACGCCGCAAGACCCGCGTTCTCAACGTCGGCAACGTCAAAATTGGTGGCGACAATCCCATTGTCGTTCAATCGATGGCGACCGCCGATACGCGAGATCCCGCGGCAACTCTCGCTCAAATTAACGAATTGGCCGAATCGGGGTGTGAGATCGTCCGCATCGCGGTGCCAGACCGCAAAGCCGCGGCGGCACTGCCGGAGATCGTTCCCTACTCGCCGGTTCCGCTCATCGCAGATATTCATTTCGAGCACACCCTGGCCATCAAGGCGCTCGAAGCCGGTATCCATGGACTTCGTCTCAACCCGGGCAACATCCGCAAGCATGAGGATGTCGTCGAAGTCGTCAAAATAGCCAAAGAGCGGATGATTCCCATCCGCATCGGGGTCAATTTCGGCTCGGTCCCTCCCATGCCGAAAGAATTCGTTGACGAGATGGCGCTGTCGCAGGCAACCCAGTCCGAGCTCCGGGCCGAATGGATGGTTCGCACGGCACTGGGACACATCAAGATCCTGGAAGACCTCGACTATCACGAGATCAAAGTCAGCCTGAAGGCCTTCGAAGTACCGGTGATGATCGAGGCGTATCGCCGCTTCGCCGCGCTCCCGAACGACTATCCCCTGCATCTTGGAGTGACTGAAGCCGGCACCCCCCGAGCCGGAAGCATCCGCTCTGCAGTCGGCCTCGGCACCTTGCTCGCGCTCGGCATCGGAGACACGATTCGCGTTTCGCTGACCACCGAGTCGACCGAGGAAGTCTTTGTTGGCTTCGAAATTCTCAAAACTCTTGAGCTGCGGCAAAAGGGCGCGACCCTCATCGCCTGCCCGACCTGCGGGCGCGTCGAGGTTGATCTCTTCAGCATCGCCAACGAGATCGATGTGTTTCTGAACAAGATCGACGAGCCCATTCGGGTTGCGGTTATGGGGTGCATTGTCAACGGTCCCGGTGAGGCGCGTGACGCCGATGTCGGTTTGGCCGGCGGTAACTCTAAGGGCATCATCTTCCGCAAGGGCAAAATCGTGCGCACGGTGCCGGAAGAGGATATGGTCCAGGCGCTGAAAGACGAGATCCTGAAGGTCATCGAAGATCGGCGCAACGGCGTCGTCGAAGAATCCGCCAACGAGTTCCAATACAAGCCGATGCTCACGTTGACATCGGTCTAACATCATCGAATTTCGACGAGGAGGTAAACGTCGCCGATGGCCAGTTTCGTCGCGCCCGACCGGGCGTACACCGACGAGCAAGTCGCATTCCTGAAGTCGGTCGATAGCCCGACCATCGCTAATGCGGTCGAGCCCTTCGAGCTGCGTGACCGTACCGATGGCTACATCGGCGGAAATATCGGTTGCCTCTATCCCGATCTGGGTGTGATGGTGGGCCAGGCGCTGACCGTGAAGGTTTCCAATCCCGCTGGCCCAGTTGCCGGCCGGGACGGTTACTGGGCCATGTGGGATGCGCTGGAGCAGATGCCCAAACCGGCCGTGATCGTCATGCAGGACATCAGCGGCGCTCCGCATCGATGCGCCTATGCCGGCGAGGTGATGGCTACCCTGGCTACCAAGCTTGGCGCGGTCGGTATGGTGAGCGACGGCGGTTACCGCGACATCGATGAGGTCCACGCGTTGGGCCTGCACTACTTTTGTCCGTTCGCGGTAGTTGCGCACGGGAACTTCGCGATACAGGATGTCGGCCAGCCAGTTTGGATCGATGGCCAGCGTGTGTCCACCGGCGACATTCTGCATGGCGATGTGAATGGCATCGTCATCGTGCCGAAGGAAACCCTCGACGGACTTCCAAAAGAGGTCGAGGAGATCCGCGTGCGCGAGCGGCGGGTGATGGACTACATCAAGAGCGACAAGTTCAATCTGGCCGATTTCAAGATTGGCAAGACGTATTAGCTGTTATCGGTGAAGATTGTGCATGAATGCACTATCTTCACCCCCGCCTGCTAGAATGGCCAATCGTGGCCGCAGCCAGCCAAGCCATCTGGAACGTGCATCGCTGGACCGATTCGACACTTTGAAGCGAGGGAGCTTCGCACCCATGCAGCGGATTCTCAGAATCCTTCCCGCATTGACCGTCATGTTGGCGCTGGTCGCAGCGCCCTTCCTGGTCGGCGCATCTTTCGCACGCGCACAGGAGGCGTCGCCCGTCGCGTCGCCAATCTCCTGCGAAGTGACCCCCAAGGCAGAAAACGCCATCGCGCCCACAGTTACCCCGGACGCGGCCGGCTCGCCAACCGGAGATCTGCAAAAGATCAAAGTTGGGTTCGTACCAGTATTGGTATTTGCACCGGTCTTCGTTGCGCAGGAACTCGGCTACTACGCCGAGGAAGGTCTCGACGTGCAACTCGAGCCATTCCCTGGCGGATCCGACCCGGTCGTGCTGACCGCGACCGGCGAGTTGGATGCCGCCTTCGTGGGCGTTGGACCGGCGTTCTGGAACGGCGCAGCGCAAGACCTGCCGATCAAGATCATTGCTCCTGGCCACGCCGAGGGCGATCCGGTGGCCACCCCGATCATGATCTCCAGGAAGTCTTGTGAGGACGGGACGATTACGTCGGTCGCAGATCTGAAGGGCAAGAAGGTTTCGGTCAACGCGCGAGGAGCAACCGAATACTGGCTCAATGCCGCGCTTTCCACCGGCGGACTCACCATCGACGATATCCAGCTCGAAGTACTTCCCTTCCCGGATGCGGTTGCCGCGCTCGAATCAGGTGCCGTTGATGCGGCCATGGTTGGCGAGCCACTCGCCACCAAGGCGGAGCAGGACGGCATCGCTGTTCGGCTATCGACCGATTTCCCCGTGCAGGACATTCAGCCAACTGCCATCATCGGAAACGAGCAGTGGATGACCGATCACCCGGAGCAGGCGGAAGCTTTCGTTACAGGCTACATGCGCGCATCCAGGCTGCTGGCCGAGGGGGGACTTGACGATCCGGCCGTGCAGGCAATCATTGAGAAATACACCGGGGTGCCGGCTTCCCTGGTGGCGGCATCAGTCCAGCCGGTCTTTTCCTCGGACGGGTTCATCGCTTTCGAGGGACTCAGCAAGCTGCAGACCTTCTTCCGTGAGCGAGACCAGCTCGAGTACGATACCGACCTCGATCCCTATTCGCTGGCAGACGAAACGTTTGTCATGGCCGCGATGGCGGAGATCAATCCCAACAGTCCGTAACCCATCGGGCTGGCGGTCCAGCTGGAATGTTCGAATGACAGTCGCAGAGGCAAACGCATCGGTGACCACGCCCGTTCAGGGCGTGGTCACCGATCGGTCATTGGTGTCGGTTCGCGGACTTGGTCGCGTATTCGAGTCGGCAGGCGGACCGGTAACTGCCATCCGCGACATCGATCTGGATATCGGGCAACATGAATTTGTTGCGATTGTCGGTCCCTCCGGATGCGGCAAGACAACGTTACTCCGTATCCTGGCCGGACTCGAAACACCCACTAGCGGACGCATCGAAACCGCTGGATTGCCCAGCGACCGGCCCGCCAATGCAATGGTGTTTCAGGGACGATCGGTTTTCCCGTGGATGACCGTTCGAGAAAACGCACAATACGGGCTTTCGATCCGAGGCGCCGACAAAGGTGAACGAAAGCGCACCATCGACCGGTTGCTGGAAACGGTTGGGCTGAGCGGTTTCAGCAAAGCCTATCCCCATCAACTATCTGAAGGCATGCGTCAACGGGTGGCCATCGCGCGCGCGCTGGCCGTGGACCCAGAGCTGCTCTTGATGGATGAACCCTTCGGATCGCTCGACGAGCAAACTCGCTTCATCTTGCAAGATGAAGTTCTCCGCATCTGGCAGGAGACCGGCAAGACGGTTGTGATGGTCACCCACTCGATCGACGAAGCACTCACGCTGGCGGACCGTGTCGTCGTCATATCCGCGCATCCCGGAACCGTCAAAGAAGTCGTTCCGGTGACGCTGGCGCGTCCGCGCGACCAGGCGACCATGCGCTCCGATCCGGAATTCGCGCGGCTCTTCGCCGGCATCTGGGAATCGTTGCGCAGCGAAGTGCTCGACGCGCGCGCCAGCGGTTCGCCCAGGTGACAATCAGGCAGCGACGTATCGCCGAGATCGCTCTGACGATTGCCTCGCCCCTCCTGCTTTTCCTGCTCTGGGAAGCCATCTCCCGCAGCGGCAGCGTCGATCAGCGATTTTGGCCGGCGCCTTCTTCACTTTGGCGCACGATGACCGATATGTTCCGCTCCGAAAACCTGCTCGGCGAGGTGTGGACCACACTCGAGCGGATACTGGTCGGCTTCGCGATGGGGGCTATCCCAGGCGTGATCATCGGTTTGCTGATGGGTATCTCCTGGCCCGTGCGCGCGTTTCTCATGCCAATTGCCACCGCGATTTACGCCATTCCGAAAATCGCGCTCCTGCCATTGGTGCTGATTGCGCTCGGAACGGGAGAGATGTCGCGCTGGGTCGTGGTGGCGCTATCGATCTTTTTCGTGGTGGCACTCAGCACGATGGGGGGTGTGCTGGCCCTCGATCCGATCTTCACCGATGTGGCCCGAAATCTCGGTGGCAGTCGTTGGACGCTCTTCCGCTCGGTCGCGCTGCCTGGAGCGACGCCAGCCATTTTCACCGGCCTGCGCCTCGCGCTCGGATTTGCCTTGATCGTGGTGGTTGGGACCGAATTTGTCCGTCCCAACGGCGGAATCGGTAGTCTCATCTGGGAGAGCTACAGCATCCTCTCGATCAAGAAGATGTATGTCGGCCTGATCGCGACTGCCATCCTCGGCTGGCTTCTGGTGCTTGCGCTCGACCTGATCGAACGTCTGATGGTGCCATGGCGCAACACGCAGTGAGTGCAACCACTGCGGCCTCGAAGTTACCGGCGCCAGGATCGCTCGGTGCCTGGCTGCGAGCGATCCGCTATCACTCGTTCACCGCGTCGATCATCCCGATTTTGGTCGGTTCCGCGTTGGCGGCCGTTGACAGTGAGTTCCGGCTTCCTCTCGTCATTGCCATGCTGATCGCATCCGTCGCGTGTCACGCTGGCGCGAACCTCGCGAACGACTATTTCGACGACCGAAAAGGCGTCGACAATGAGCGCAACCTCGGACCGCACAAAGTCATCCAGCTCGGATTGCTTTCGGCCAACCAGGTGCGCAACGGTACGATCGCCGCCTTTGCGCTGGCCACGTTGGTAGGGGTCTTTATCGTCCTCGCAACCGATTGGCGCGTTTTCCTGCTGGCCGTCGCGAGCCTGGGGGCCGCGTTTTTCTATACTGCGGGGTCCAAGGCGCTGGGGTATGTTGCTCTGGGCGAGGTCACGGTTTTTCTCTTCATGGGACCAGCTATGGTCTGCGGTGCGTATTACGTGCTCACGGGAACCATTGTCTGGCCAGCAGTTCTGCTGTCAATTTCGATCGGCGCGCTCTCAGCCGCGACCTTGCATGCCAACAACATTCGCGATATCGAGCACGATCGCCTGGCTGGGAAGAAAACGCTCGCAACGATACTCGGCCGCGAACGATCGTCGACCGAATATCTCGCCTGGATCATCACCGCGTTTCTCACCGTAGTACTCACGATTGGCTTCCAGCCCTTGCTTTGGCCGGTCGCCGTGGTCATGGTGACGGTTCCGAACGCGATTCGCCTGGTGCGCCTCGCCTATGCCGCGCCAGATGCCTCGGCGCTCAACCGCCTGTTGCGCAAGACTGCCGGATTGCACCTGCAATTCGGCAGTCTTATGACCGCAGGGCTCCTCATGCGCGTGGCGTTGGACCACTTCTAACCCGTGGCCCCAACGCGCATCGTCACCCTTTCCGCCCTCCTGTGCGGCATGCTCGCCGTCGCATACTGGCGGCTCCGGCATGTCAATCCGTACAACCCAGTGCTGGAGCGCGTCGAGCTCCCTGTACCCGCCAACGCCGAAGCGCTCGATGGCATGCGCATTGCCTTCGTGACCGATACGCATGTGGGTCCCTTTACCAGCGCCACCGATATCGCGCGCGGTCTCAGACTGTTCGACCACGAGCAGATCGATCTGGTATTGCTCGGCGGCGATTACGTCTCAGAGTCGAACATGTACGCGGCATCGATGGCAGATGCGCTGGCTCCGCTGGTGGCTCGCGCCCGGCTCGGGGCTGTTGCGGTCATGGGCAATCACGACTTACCACTCGGTGCCGACCGGGTTCGCGTCGAGCTGGAGAGAGTCGGTGTCACGGTGCTGCGCAATGACGCGTATCTGGTGGAATACCACGGTTCGCGGATGGCGATTGCCGGGATTGACGACACCGTGGTGGGCAATCCCGACCCAATCGGTGCCTTTGCCGAAATCCCCCGCGATGTACCGGTGCTGGCCCTCTGGCACGAGGCCGATTTTGCGGAAGAAACCGCTCGTCTCGGAGCCTTCGCTCAGCTTTCCGGGCATACCCACGGGGGGCAGGTGCGACTACCGCTGATTGGTTCGATCTGGCTTCCGCCAGATGGTCGCAGACGGGACATTGGTCTGTACGATGTCGAAGGAATTCCGGTCTACATTTCTCGCGGTTTGGGAGTCTATCGGCCGCCGGTTCGGTTGCTGGCTCCGCCGGAAGTCACGCTCGTGACGCTGCGCTCCGGCATCCGGTCGGCGGCCATCGCCTGAACGGATGCAGGTTCGGATTCCATCTCCACTCCCTCTACACTTTTGTCGTCGCGTCATGCTCGTTTGCACCGGCTGACACCATGATTCTGATCACTATTTATTCAGAGGGACGCACCAACAGATGGAAACAGTCGGCGTCGGCGTAATCGGCTGCGGAATCGGCAAGTGGCACCTGGAGGGATACGACACTGACCCGCGAGCCAAAGTGCTTGCAATTTCCGGACTCGAAGATCGCTGCAAAGAGCTCGCCACCGAGCACAATGTTCCTGATGTTTACACCGACTACCGTGAACTGCTGGCGAGGCCCGATATTCAGGTGGTCAGCATCGCGGTTCCGAACTTCCTCCATGTTTCCATTGGGCTGGATGCGATTGCTGCCGGCAAGCACGTGCTGATCGAGAAGCCGCTGGCCCGCAATACTGAGGAAGGCGCTCGGCTGGTGCGCGCCGCAGAGACTGCCGGACTGGTGCTTGGTATTGTCTTCAACCGACGGTCGCGCTCGGACATGCAAGTGCTCAAGCGCTACATCGACCGGGGCGAACTTGGCGAGATCTACCACGCCCGCGCCTATTGGAACCGCCGCGAAGGAATTCCGGGGCTTGGCAGCTGGTTCACCAGCAAGGATGGCGCCGGCGGCGGGCCGCTCATCGATCTTGGCGTGCACGTGCTCGATATGGCGCTCTGGTTGATGGATGAACCCAACGTTCTCCGTGCTTCGGCCGCCACGTATAACAAGATCGGATCGCAGGGGATCGGAAACTGGTCTGGCAACCGATTTAGCGCTACCGCCGAACAACGCTACGAGGTCGAGGATTTCGCCACTGCCTTTTTGCGCACCGATCGCGGTTCAACCCTTTCGATCGAAGCGAGCTGGGTCGAGTTTTCCAGCCGTACAGATGAGTTCGGAGTCTCCCTGCTTGGGTCGAAGGGAGGCGCTGAACTGAATGTGAAGGACTATGCGACTGTCGGCACGCTCAAACTCTTCACCTTTCAGGACGGCGTCCAGGTCGATATCGAACCACATCTCCCGCAGAAAACGGCTTCGGCCGGGCACGGAGAGATCATCAACGCGTTTCTCGACTCAGTTATCGACGGCGTCCCAATGTCACCGGACGGACGCAATGGGCTGGAGCGCACTGCGTTGATCGATGCAATTTACGCGTCAGCCACCGAGGGCCGCGAGGTCGACGTGCAATCAATCGAATGCCTGTTGGGAGTGGAGGTCGCATGAGCATCAACGTCACCGTCTGGAACGAATACCGACATGAAACCAGCAGCGAAGCCGTCGCGGCTGTGTACCCCAACGGCATTCATGCCGCAATTGCCGAGGGCCTGCGGGATCAGGCCGATCTGGTTGTGCGCACCGCGACTCTCGACGAGCCTGAACACGGTCTGACCCAGAACGTGCTGGATAGCACCGATGTTCTCGTGTGGTGGGGACACAAGGCCCACGGCGAGGTTTCCGACGATATCGTCGATCGAGTGCAGAAGCGCGTGCTCGACGGCATGGGACTGATTGTCCTGCACTCGGGCCATCACTCGAAAATTTTCAAGCGCTTAATGGGCACGACTGCGAATCTAAAGTGGCGTGAAGCGACCGATAAGGAGCGTATCTGGGTCGTTCAACCCGGGCACCCGATTGTTGACGGAGTCGGAGAGTACATCGAGCTCCCCCGGGAGGAGATGTACGGCGAGTTCTTCGATATTCCGCAACCGGATGAGCTGATCATGATGAGCTGGTTCACCGGCGGCGAAGTCTTCCGTTCTGGCTGCTGTTTCTTCCGCGGCCGCGGCAAGATCTTCTACTTCCGCCCGGGCCACGAAAGCTATCCGACCTTCTTCAATCCTGAGATCCGCAAGGTGATCGCCAATGGCGTCCGCTGGGCGGCGCCGGTCAATGGACCGTTGCCGAATTTCGGGCTGGACGGACCGAACGCCCCGCTCGAGCCGCTTCCGCAGAGAGAAAGGTAACCATGGGCGAGCGCACCTGGGATGTCATTGTGCTCGGTGGCGGCACCATGGGCACCGCCGCCGCTTGGGCGCTTTCGACGCGCGGCGTCAGCGTGCTGGTGCTCGAGCAATTTGGGCACATTCACGCGTTGGGGTCCCACGGTGGTGGCACCCGCATGTTCCGGCATGCCTATGCCGAAGGACCCGAGTATGTTCCCCTCATGTTCCATGCCGACAACCTGTGGGTCTCTCTGGAGAACGAGCTCGGAACCACTATCGTGCATCGCAGCGGCATTCTCGAAATGGACGCGCCCGGTTTCGATCACGCCAAACGGGCACGTGCTTCCGCCGAAAAGAACGGTATCGAATTCGAATGGATCGATGCCGCCGAGATCCACAAGCGCTGGCCGGCATTCGATCCACCCGAAAGCTGGGAAGGTGGTTTTAGCCCGTTGGCCGGGTTCCTCGATGTGGAAGCAGGCATTGCCGGGCTTGCCGCGCTCGCCAAACGAGGCGATGTCACATTCCGCACGGACGAGCCAGTTCTGAGCTGGTCATCCAACGAAGCGGGCGTCGAGATCGTGACCGATCAGGGTCGCTACAACGCGAATACGCTGATCGTTACTGCGGGTTCCTGGGCAGGCGCCATGTTGGCCGAGCTTGGTCTCCCATTGACGGTCGTGCGCAAGTTGAATTTCTGGATCGATGTCGATCAGCCGGCACTTTTCAAGCAGGGAACCTTTCCAGCATTCGCAACGGCATCGGAGATTGGCGAAATCTATGGATTCCCAATTTTTCGCCGCCCAGGAATCAAGATGGCCGAACACCGCGGTGGCGAGACGACAACTCCCCAGACGGTCGATCGGGTGGCACGCGATGAGGAAGCACAGAGCTGCATCGATCTGGCGGCCTTGACCATGCATGGCGTTTCGAACCGGGTGATTAATGGCGTGGTGTGCATGTACACCCGCACCCCGGATGAGCATTTCATTGTCGATCGACATCCCGCTGCGCCGAACGTGGTGTTGGCGGCGGGTTTCAGCGGGCATGGATTCAAGTTCACCCCGGCCATCGGCGAACAGCTTGCCAATCTGGCGCTCGATCCTGATGCTAATCCGTTTGCTCTTTTCGGTATCGATCGCTTCGTTTCCGGCAAATAGCTGAGGATCAAGGGATTTCCTGAACAGCGGTTCTCATCGATCGATCGTGAAGCATCAGCATTACTTAAGTAGTCGACCGGAGAGCGGGCCGAACACTCGGAGCAAATTGCCATGCTCAAATTGTTGTCAGCGGGGGAGATCGCCGAATTCGAGGGTGAGCATTATGTTACGCAGGGTGCGGAAGTTGTAAACCCAATTCTCGGGCCTGGTACCTGCATCAACGAAAAACGCTCTGCGTTCGAACGAGTAGCAACAGATCTCATCTCACATTGCGCTTGACGATCTAAACTCAGCACTTGTCATCTTCTGGAACAAGCCTGGAAGCCGGGTGGTCTACCTTGGATCATCGATCGCGAGGCCGACCGGGTTGTCGGGATCAGACGTGATCGGCCACTCACCACCGGCCAGCGCCCAGACGCGCACAATACCGTGCAACGTAGAATCACTCATGATGAACCCCGTGGCCGAGCTCTTGCGCGCGCTGCCGCTGTCCTGGATCTCAGAGAGCGCCACCCGCAAATCGTGCACAAAGGCGGTCTGACGCGCCTCGTCGAACTGCTCGGTAAAGGGAAAGATGCGGCTGTCACGGGTTTGCAGATAGAGCGTGACCCATTCGACGAGCCGGTGATCGTAGTTCGGTTCTGGATCGAGCTGCGCCACGAAATCTTTTCCTCCGAGCGAATATCTACCCTAGAGATCGTCCGATCCGGGCATGGGTTTGAGATAGATCAGAAACTCGTTGTTGCCAACCTTGAGCACACGGGAGATCTGGTAGCGGGTCTGGTTGGAAA
Source organism: Thermomicrobiales bacterium (assembly GCA_038331435.1). GTDB lineage: Bacteria > Chloroflexota > Chloroflexia > Thermomicrobiales > UBA6265 > JAMLHN01. The sequence continues at coordinate 11,105 of JBBQPB010000028.1, forward strand.
GATCTTTGTAAATCGCGCCCGACTGATATCGGCCAAGCCGCATCTCGCGGGCGGTTTTGGCAACCAGCTCATACGTCACCTTCCCGCAGCTCTGACAGGTGTAGTACTGGTTGATCTCGTCGGTGGGTCCTGTGTACCCCCGCTGCACCAGTTTTGTCTTACGACTCCCGCACCACGGACAGTCTCGAGTCTGCGGACTACTCGACGCCGCCATGAAGAAGAATCGCTCCTGCTCTGGTCCTGTGCCTTCCATCGTTTGCGGATTGTACCAGTGCGATCGCCCTCTCTTCATCCGCCAGCACCGTGGCGACATAGCGCGATTCCACGTTGCACAACAGTTCCAGCCACATTGCCGCGTGGGAACCGGTCATACTATGGGGGTGATGCACGATGGTGTGCGTCCCAGCGGGGAACGCATCGCGACCCCGCTCTGCGGCGAGGCAGCTGGCGGATGTACGATCCCGCTGCTCTACCGGTTCTTGGTCATCGAGGAAGTCGGGGGCGCAACAGCATGGAAGTCGAATCTCGCCCGCTTATCGTCGCCTCGAATCGTGGCCCGGTAACCTTCACGCGCGAGCCGGACGGTTCATTCACATCGAAAAAAGGCTCGGGCGGCGTCGTTACCGCAGTGACCGGTATCGCAAAGGGATTACAACCCATCTGGGTCGCCTGCCCGATGACCCTCGGCGACCGGCGACGCGCCGAACAAGCCAAAGAAAATGGCGAAGAATTCATCGTGCCCGACGGTCTCGATCCTGCGTTTCGCTTGAAGTTCGTGCTGCCAGATTCCGCGACGTATCACAAGTACTACAACAAGATCAGCAACCCGCTCCTCTGGTTCCTGCAGCATTACCTGTGGGACACGCCGACCGCACCCGATATTACCGCCGATACCTACGACGCCTGGACAAACGGCTATGTGGTCGTCAATCAGCTCTTCGCGCAAGAAATCCTCGCGGCCGCAGACACCCTTGATGAAGAGCCGCTCATCATGCTCCAGGATTACCATCTCTATTTGACCGCTGGAATGATTCGCGCGCAGCGGCCCCAGGCAATTATCCAGCAGTTTGTGCATATTCCCTGGCCCGATCCCGACTACTGGCGGCTCCTGCCG
>JBBQPB010000029.1:0-12200 GCA_038331435.1 Thermomicrobiales bacterium
TTTTTCGAATCGATCAAGACTTCTGTCTCCTGACCGATTCGGGCCGCGTTACGCGCGGTGCAAAGCCGTACCTGCAATTCCTCGACGGCGCCATGACGCGCGTGCTTCACCTCGGAAGGCACATCGTCTTCCCAGCGCGCAGACAACGTGCCTGGTCGCGGGGAATACATAGCGACGTGAACTTTGTCGCAATCGGCGGCTTCCAGCACGTCCAATGTGTGCAGGAACTGTTCATCGGTTTCGCCCGGGAAACCAACGATGATGTCGGTTGCCACGGTGATTCCGGGCATGAGCGCGCGCGCCTTTGCAAGTCGATCCAGCCAGAGGTCGGTTGTGTAGGTACGGCGCATACGGCGCAGAACTTCGTTGTCACCGGCCTGAACCGGCAAGTTCAAGTGCTCACAGATAGCTGGAACTTCGGCCATCGCTTCGAGAATGCGATCGGACATGTATTTCGGATGCGATGTCAAGAAGCGAAGACGGTCCAGACCATCGATCGCGCCGACCGCTCGCAGGAGATCCGCCAGATCGGGCTTCTCCGGCAGATCGTGCCCATACGCATTGACCGTCTGCCCAAGGAGTGTCACATCGCGTACGCCGCGATTCACCAAACGGCGAACCTCAGCGACGATGTCGTCGAACGGTCGACTGGTTTCCTTGCCACGACGGTAGGGAACGATGCAGTAGGAACAGAGGAAGTTGCATCCGTAGATGATCGGGACGTACGCGGAAACGGCACCGTCGCCGGCATCTTCGAGATAGTAATGCGGTAGCGTCGTCAGATCGTCTTCCAACTCGGCGAGCTCGGGCACAAACTGCTTGAGCGCGTCGAAATCGGACGGATCGAAGAAGAGGTCGACGTGCGGGAAGCGTTGTTTCAGCTTTTCCTGCTGGTTGGTGACCATGCAACCGGTGAGCACCAGGCTCATTTCCGGACGCGCCCGTTTTTCACGCATGAGGGCATTGAGCTTGCCCGACACCTTGTCTTCCGCCGCCTGTCGCACGACACAGGAGTTCAGGACAACGATATCGGCTTCGGCTTCGGAGGCGGTCGCGCGATACCCTGCTTCGTGAAGCATGGCGGCGACACGGGAGCTATCGGCCTCATTCATCTGGCAACCAATGGTCCAGATGTGAAACAGCTTACCGTTCTCAGGAAGCGGAGCCGGCGAGATGACCGGAATCAGTTCGAGCGTTGCGCCCTTTGGCACGATCAATTTGCCTCATGTTGGATGGATGAACGGGCGAGCCGTTGCGACGGGCACCAAAATCGACCGCAGAATGCGGCAGCAGATCAGTTTACATCATTTCCGATCTCGGTGGCAGTCGGGCCTTCCTATTTGGCGCTGTGCTTTCTGGTCACCCAGCAACGACAAGAAATTCGGCGTTTCGTTCATGTACGTACGCTGTGACCGTGCCAGATAGACAATGTCCGAACAGCTTGCTAGAATGTCCATACGGTGGGCAGAGGGGTGCCTTTTTAAACCCATTCCAACATTCGAGACCTCGGCTTCATGCGCTTTGCTTCCCTTCGGGGCCAGCCCCCCATGAGCATCTCAACGGACGAAAGCGAGCTTCCTGGTGAAGAGACGCATTTGCGAAAGCTGTCTCTATTTTGAATCCGCTGGATTCGCAAAGAACGGCTGGTGTCATCACCCGTCTCGCCGGCAAAATTCCGACGTACGGCTCATCGTCCGTTCCAACGAGCTTGGGTGCCGCAACGGTTGGAATGCAGATCTGTGGGTTCCGGCCAACCCCGATGGTTCGGATCAACGCTCCCAGCCGCTCGATGGTATCGGCGAACGTGCCGCCTCTGAAGTAAGCCCGGCAGCGCAGAATGATCTCATCACGTCGATCGTTGCCGCCAAGACTGACAATGTCGTGTTGCAAGAAAATCGTCCAATTGCTCCAGCGCCCGTCAGCAAGCCGTATGTCGAAGAAGATATCTTCGTCAATCAAACGCCGTCATTGACCTGGAATGCTCCAAGCAACGGACCGATTTCCTCCCAGCCTGCCACCGAGCTGGTTCAGAACCCGAAAGCAGCGATCCTGCGCGCGCGGGATCAGTTTCGCCAGCGGCGAAAAAACGAAGGTCGGATTGCCGATCAGCAGTTGGCCGAACCCACGACCAACTTCCTTGCGTCGTCGCGCGAAGCGCGGCTCAATCACGATCCGGATTTCGTCCAGTCCGAGCCTGACCCGGCATCGATCGATCCCCGTTTTGAAAATCGTCCGCTTCTCCGTCCTCAGAATTCATCGAGCTACGATGACGGGCGACCAGTGTCTCCGGTGAAGATTCAAGAAATCGATCGGCCGTTTCCATCGATGACCGAATTCCCTGAAGATCGGGCGCGCTTCGAATCTGTGCCGCGGTTCGAAGTAGAGCTGGTCGACGATGAGGTTACTGACGTTTTCCAGGAAGATACCTGGATCGAAACCCGGCAGATCGACACGGTTTTGCCCGAACCGTATGTGGTGAACGATTTCTTCGAGGAAGATGAGCTTGTCGCCGAATCCGATCAACTTGCGTCTGACGACGAAGAACTGTCAGTTCAACATCGGGAGTCGACCCTGAACCGTTTCCTGCGCCACCGGCGAGAACGGCGCGTGCCATATGACTCTTTCGACGAATCCTACGACGCAGATCTCGAGCAACCGGAGCTTTCCGTGCATGCGGCAGTTCCAAATCCACCGATGCTTGAGGTCGAGCACACCGTCGCGGCGGTGCCGGTAACGCCGGCAGCGCTCTCTACTCCGCCACCTGCCGCGTTCCAATCGTCCGAATCGCCAAAAGAGATGCCGCGCTATCGAACAGAGCACCGAGCCGAGTCGCGCCTTGTGGAGCCGACGCTGGAAGAGGATGATTTCATTATTCCTCCCCCATTGCCGGAGTACCAACCCGGTAGTCAGTCGCAAACCCAAACGTTCGAAGCCCGCCGAGTCCCTTGTATCGAACCGCAGCAGCAAGAACGTCGATCATCGGCCGTTCCCGTCGAACCGCAGGTGACGGATGAGTTTGGGGATCAGCCACTTTTCGCGTCACAGCCACTCTCCGATACCGAGGATATTGCCCTGGATGGTCCGTACGTCCGTAACGAGCGAGTAATCCCAGCTTCGGCCCGGGTCGAACGCATCTGCCAAACCTGCCGCGATTTTCGGCCAGCGGAAAATGGCGAGCGTGGCTGGTGCAACAACAAATGGGCATTCAACCATCGGCGGATGGTAGATGCTGACGATCTCGCCTGCCGTAATTCCCTCGGGAGCTGGTGGACTCCCAAGGACGAATCGTGGCGCCGCGATGGCGATATCTCGCGTCATGCACAGCAAACTCCCAGAGTGGATCAATGGCTGCTGGGAACTCCGGAAAGTGTCACGGATCGGCGTCGATCAGGTAGTTAGGCATACGATGGTTTGTTAGACTAAGCGCGGCGCGGACACGCACCCGCATTTTGTGAGCCGCCGCATCAACAGGAACTCAGCCCGACCATGTCCGTCTTCGGCGATACCCTGCGTCAAGCCCGTGCCCAGAAGGGAATCACCCTTCGCCAGGCCGAGCAGGAAATTCGGATCAATCGTCACTATCTGGCGGCGCTCGAAGACGAGACGTTCGACAACCTTCCAGCCCTTCCTTATCAGCGCGGTATCGTCCGCACCTACGCGGCGTATCTTGGGCTCGACCAGACCCGGCTCGTAGAGCTTTTCGATGAGGCTCGCGGTACCCGGCCGAACGATCCACCCGTGATCCAGATGATCGAGCCGGTCGATATGCCCAGCCATTGGGCGCCGAACTTCGCGATCATTGCCTTCACCCTGATCGCCGGCGCCGTGATCTTCGCCTGGATGTACAGCGCGTACTTCAAAGCGCCGGACGTTAACGATCTCACCATGCTCGACTTGCAGCCAACCGTGACGCGAGTAAGCGAGGATCAAATCTTCGTTCCGAGCCCAACTCCTGATTTGCCGAGCCCGACCGCCACTACGCTGCCGACCCAAACTCCCGTCAACACACCGGTTCCGAATCCATCGGCTACCGAAGACGTGACGACCGGCGCAATTCAGAACAACGGCCAACCAGGAGCTATTTCGGTTCTGACCCCGGCGGAAGCCAGTAATGGTGAGGCGGGGATCGCCAAGACCGTCGATTCGGAGCTGCCGAACGGCGCGGTCGCGATCAAGATCACGGCACAGACAGACCTCTATGTGCAAATCACTTCCGATGGAGTGCAGTACTTTCAGGGAAACCTGTCCGCCGGTGATTCAACCGATTGGATTGTGGGGCATACCTTCACGGTGTACACCACCTCCGGCGCGAACACGCTGTTTACCAACAACCAGGGTACCCAGTTCTATATGGGAACGGAGCCGGGCGAGATCATTTACGATCTTTAGATCCACGGACATTTCAGAAAATGACGCGGAACGTGGCTCCAGTTGGCACCGCGTTATTCGCTGGTATCGAGTGGTGATGGGCTATCCTCGAATCAGCTCGATGGCTCTAGGAAGCACCTCGATCTCGATGGGTGTCACACCGACCACTTCACCATCAAGTTCTGTGGGAGCGGGCGGATCGGCATCGATGCGGATTCTGGAACCTCGCAATCGAATCACCTGATCCAGCGTTTCCAAATGCCCTGTCAGAGAAGTGATACCGGCCGCGGCCAGCTCGATTGGGTTGGCGGCCGTGTAGATCAGTACGTCGAACCGGCCATCGGTACGACTCACGCCATCCACCAGCCGAATCTTTGAGTGGAGCAGTTGAGCGGAGTTCGCAACGAGCACCACACTCGACATGGCGCGCGTTTCGATGCCGTCAACTGTCACGGTAAACATCGATGGTTTTACCAAGGCACCAGTGACCGCAGGTGGCACATAGGCGACCCACCGCAGGTGGCGTTTGAGTTTCGAGCTCGCACCTATAAAGATGCGCGCGTCGATTCCAGCACCGCCCAGGTGCATGAGCAGTCGGTCACCGCTTCGTCCGACATCGATCCACTCGCGCCGGTGCCAGCCAAAGATTAGCTTGACGGCCTTTTCCGGGTTTGACGGGATGTGGCTAACTTTGGCGACCATGTTCGTCGAGCCTGCCGGAACGATCCCCAGCGGAATACGATCGTCGAGAATAGCTGCCGCAACCTGAGAAACTGTCCCATCGCCACCCGAGGCGATTGCGACCGTTGCGTCACCAAGCAAATCCTCGATGAGTCCGTGAATTCGCCGATTCGGTTTGGTGTGGCGGACATGCAGACTCGATCCGGGTGGCATGTGAGCGCGCACCAACGTTTCGAGCCGGTCGGGTGATAACCGGCTTATGGGATTAGCCACGACGACGATTCGCTGCGGTTCAGCGAATCGGACGCGCTCATTGGATTCATCGGAGGGTGGCTGAGCCAGGGTTACGCCTCGATTTCGTCCGGACCGAAGATGCGATCGACGACCATATTGGCGAGCCAGGTGGCTCCCGCAGTCAGCACCAGGATCAGGACACCCCGCACTGCATTCTTCATCTGCTTATCCATATCTTGCAAACCTCCCGTGAATCTCTTTCGAATCGATCAATCTCGCGGCCCGCGGGCCAACAAAAACAATGGGAACGCCGCCACGGCCGCCACCATGGTCAGATCAGCAAGTGTCAGGCGGTTGATGAGACGGAAGTCGCCTCCCGGAACAAGTTGCAAGATCGAAGCAAAGGGATCGGTGATACCGTAGATAAAGCTTCCGACCCAAAGACTGCCAGAGATGCCGACGCTTAGCAACAAGGCGCGAATGATGACCAATCCGGCGACAATCGCATACCCGGTAAGCGCAAGCTCGATTGCGAGTTGCGAGCCGACCGGCTGGGAGCGGGAGATGCGCCGTACCATTTCAGTCCGCCAGGAGCCCGCTGACACGCTCGATCAGCATTGCAGCCACCGCATCTTTCGGTAGCAACGGCAACTCATCGACCTCACCATCCGGCCAGACGAGTGTGACCTGATTATCACGACTGCCGATCGCTTGTTCGGCATCGTTCGCCACCACCAGGTCGAGCCCCTTCTCGCGCAGCTTCTTTTGCGCATGTTCGACCAGATTCGAGGTCTCAGCGGCGAATCCAATCTTGAGCAATCCGGGCTCGCTGATTCCAGCGATGATGTCTGGATTCGTTACCAGCTCCAGAGAGAGGGTCGCTCCCAGCTCGGACTTCTTCATCTTCTCGCTTCGAACATCTTTGGGACGGTAGTCTGCGACCGCGGCTGACATGATGATCGCGTGGGCGCCCTTTACCGCTTCGGCAACGGCGTCCTTCATTTCGACCGCGGTTTGCACGTCGATCCGCACCGCGCCGTACGGCGTTGGCAGACTGGTCGGACCGCTGATCAGGATCACATCAGCGCCGCCGTCGATCGCAGCTTGCGCAGTGGCATACCCCATCAGTCCCGATGAACGATTGCCCAGATATCGCACGGGATCGAGCGCTTCACGTGTCCCTCCCGCAGTGATGACAATGTGTTTCCCTGCCAATACGCCGTGCCTGCCGAGTACCATCCGTGCGGCGCCGACAATAGTGCCCGGTTCCGACATTCGCCCAACGCCAAATTCACCCGACGCCAATCGACCACTTTCGGGCCCAATCAGATATGCCCCGCGTTGCCGCAGCGTTTCCAGATTCTGTTGCGTGGCCGGATGAAAGAACATGGTGTCCTCCATCGCGGGAACAATCATCAACGGTGCGTTGGATGCGAGTACGGCGGAAAAGAGCATATCTGGTGCAAACCCAAGTGCGAGATTGGCGATCGCATTCGCGGTCGCGGGGGCAATGATGATGAGATCGCTTTTCTCACCCAGCGAGAGATGGCCAGCCCAATCGGTGGTCCAGGGTTCGAAGACCGATCCGTGGACTGGACGCCGCGTGATGGCATTGAAACTGGCTGGGCCGATGAACTCGCGAGCCGCATCGGTCAATGCAGCGTCCACCTGAGCGCCATGCTGGACTAGCTTACTGGCCAGATCGACGGCCTTGTAGGCGGCAACACCGCCCGTGACGCCGAGGAGAATGCGCGCTCCGCGCAGAATCGTCACGCTACCCCTCCCAACCATTGCGCGTTCGCTTCCACGCCGCGCCCATCATACCTGCCCTTCCTGTCTCGGGCACAAAAAACGGGCGGTCGAAACCGCCCGCAACTGGTTCGATCGACGATTACTGAACGACGCTGGAGATCGCAGCAACAGCTGCCCAGATCACGCCAACGACGATCGTGGCATTGAAAACAGTCCGGTCGAATCCACGGCGCGTACGATAGATCGAATCGCTGCCGCCCGTCAGGCTGCCGCCAAATGAGTTCGACTTGCCCTGAAGCAGGACGAGACTAAGCAGAACCAGGGAAAGGATGATCATGACAAAATAAAGCGCTGTTTGCATGAATCGCATTACCTATCGCACAACGATCGAACACGTAACCAGGGAACGCTACCAGACTAACCCGCTTCTCGCAAGCTCAATCGGCAGCGGCAACGATCTCAAGAAAGGAATCCGCCTTGAGGCTCGCGTTGCCAACCAGAAGCCCATCGATGTTCGCAGCACTCAGATAACTTCCGGCGTTCGCCGCGTTCGCACTTCCGCCATAAAGGACGCGGATCGTCTCCGCTGCAGCGGGCGCTGAAATGGCAATCCGGGCGCGAATTGCAATCGCCATCTCTTCAGCATCTTCTGTGGACGCCGCTCGCCCGGTTCCGATGGCCCAGATCGGCTCGTAGGCCACCACAATACTGCCCAGGGCAACCTCACTCATAGCCGCGACAATAGCGTCGACTTGCTCCTCGACCCAGCGGAATGCGAGTCCATCGTCGCGCACATCGAGCGATTCGCCGACGCACACTATCGGGATCAAACCGGCGTCGAGTGCTGCCCTGGCCTTCATGCCGACGAGCTCGTTCGATTCAAAGCAATGGCGCCGACGTTCCGAGTGCCCCACGATAACGTATCGGCAAAGTCCATTTAACATCGAGGCAGAGACTTGGCCGGTGAATGGGCCGGATGTCTCTGCGCTGCAATCTTGTGCGCCCAGCGCTACCCGGCTCCCCTCCAATACGGCGGCCACCGGCACAAGCCAGGGAAACGGTGGACAGATCACGACTTCGGCGGCGCTCGTAGAGAGCCCGTCAGCAATCGAACCAGCAAGCTCGACCGCCGCCCACTCCTCCAGGTTCATTTTCCAGTTGCCGGTGATCAACGGCGTACGGTAGCTCATTCGTCCTGTGCCTCCAGCGCAGTGATGCCGGGCAACTCACGCCCTTCGATGAACTCGAGCGATGCTCCGCCACCGGTCGAGATATGGGAGATCTTGCCGGCCAACCCTGATTGCTCGATTGCCGAAACAGAGTCGCCACCACCAATGACCGTGAAGGCGCCTGATTCCGCCACCGCTTTCGCAATCGCGAGCGTGCCATTGGCGAAGGCAGGTTTTTCGAACACCCCCATCGGACCGTTCCAGAAGATCGTTTTGGCACCTTCGATGATATCGCCAAACTGCCGGATGGTTCGCGGACCAATATCGAATGCGGCCCACCCGTCGGAGATGCCGTCGGCATCAACCGTAGCCGCTTGGCCATCCATCCCTGGAGCGGCAACGACATCGACTGGAAGAACCAACTCGACCGATTGCTCTTCAGCTTTTTCGATCACCGCTTTGGCGGTATCGACAAAATCGGCTTCGACCAGCGAATCGCCCATTGCCTTTCCTTCCGCCATCAGGAAAGTGTTTGCCATCCCTCCGCCAAGGAGGACTGCATCGACCAGGGGAAGCAGGTTTTCGATGACGCCGATCTTATCCGACACCTTTGCTCCGCCAAGAATGGCGATGAACGGCCGTTCCGGATTGCTGGTGAGCGCGCCGAGCGCGTCCACTTCGGCAACCATGAGGTCGCCGGCATAGGCCGGCAAATGTGCCGCGATTCCCGCGGTAGAAGCGTGGGCCCGGTGAGCTGAGCCGAAGGCATCGTTCACGTAAATATCGCCAAATGCGGCCAGCGAGCGAGCCAAAGCGTCGTCGTTCTTCTCTTCTCCCGCATCGAAGCGCACGTTCTCGAGTAAGAGCACGTCGCCCGGTTCCAGCCGTGATACTTTCGCCTTCGCGTCCTTGCCGACAACATCTGCGGCGAGTTCAATCGGTTGTCCCAGCAGCTCCGAAAGCCGTTGCGCTACCGGTTGCAATGAAAACGATGGGTCGATCGTTCCCTTCGGGCGCCCCAGGTGTGAGATCAGAATAAGGGACGCGCCTCCATCGAGCAATCGCTTGATGGTTGGCAGTGCTGCACGGATACGGGTGTCGTCCTGAATTACTCCATCGTCGATCGGGACATTGAAATCAACCCGCATCACGACGCGCTTACCAGAAACGTCGACGCCGTCCAGGGTTCGCATAGTCATATGTACTTCTCCAGGTCAGTGTTTCGGGTTCTCAGGCAGTGCCGGGAACGCCCTCTTCACAGATGAGCGCCAGCAGATCGGCCAGCCGGCAGGCAGCGCCCCACTCGGCGTCATACCACCCCTTGACGGTCAGAAAGGTTTCGTACAGCAACTGCGAGCCTGACCAGTCGACAACCAACGAGCGCGAATCCCGCAATACATCCGACGATGCGGTGACCCCATCCTGCGTCCCAAGGAGCCCGACCAGATCGTCACCTTGTGCCGCGGATTGCACCAGCTCGCGTAGTGACTCCTCACTGACGCGCTGTTCGAGCCAGACCCCGTAGGAAATCGACCCTACTGCGACGGTCGGGGTTTCGAACATGGTCACACCCAGGCGATTGCTCAGCTTGCCAACGAGCTGCTCGAAGAGCGGGCCGGAGTCGTCTGCAAGTGGAACAATCGCGCCCCCTCCACCGCGGGCAGCAGGCATGTCGATCATCGATCGCACCCCACTGGCCGGTGCCAGCACGGTTGCACTGCCGCAGCGAACCTTCGCAGCACCGTCGACGAGCTGAAAGAACATGGCGACGGCGCTGGCTGCGCCAGACGCCGAAGCGACAATCTCATGTGCTTCAGGGTCGTAGCTCGATTCGTTGATACCAATGCCCAGGTTGATATTCGCCAGCGCCGAAGCAGCGGGCAGAATCACTTTCTTGGCTCCCTTTTTCAGATGCTGGTCGAGCGACGATGCATCTCGCGCCGCCGATCCGTCGACGATCACCAACGGAATGTCCGTTTTGCCCCAGGTCGTGTTTCTGGCTTCGGCCTGCGACGAGAGGGCGATCGATTGCTCGCCGATCGTCAGGGTCTCTACTTCAAGTGTCATTTCCCTGGGGAACGGTCCGTAAACGGCATCGTAGCGCAACGCGCGCACGATACCTTCCGGGCCGGCCGAATCGTGTATTGCCACAATTTCGAAAAGATCGGAAAAGCCGCCCTGATCGACGACCCGAATAAGCTGGGAGGAAATCCGCCCTAGCCCGTTAATTGCCAGCCGTAAAGCCACGCTATGCTCCCTGTCGTTCCGTCAGGCGGGTCCGTCATCGCGTGCGAATGGACGCCCGCGGCCACAATTCTAGATTTTGAGTGGTTCGGAAGCAGTAGCGTCGATTCCATCGGCGGAGAGCGGAGCAACCGAACCCGCCGTGCGACCTAACGTCACCAATACCTGCGAGAGCTTGGTCGGATCGTGCCGCAGTGGATTCGTATCGCTAATGACATCCCCTCCCACAATCTTCACGCCATCGAAGATCGCCATCTGGCCATCGTCGAGCACCGCCTGCACACTCAACTCCGGCTTGATAACCTCGGCCGATGCCAGGTTCGAGTTGACTACCGCATAGTCCAGATTGCCAGGCCCGAGATACTCCACCACCGCTCGGATGTGATCGGTTGCGGTGAAGTGATCGGTTTCTCCCCGTTGCGTCGCCACATTACAGGCATATACCGTGGTGCCGCGCGACCAACGTATGGCGTCGACCACACCGCTGACAAGCAAATTCGGAATGACGCTGGTGTAGAGGCTGCCAGGGCCGAGAATGATGAGGTCGGCATTCACAATGGCATCGAGGGCGGGTGCATAGGCCGCTGGGTGCTCCGGTTGCAGATAGACTTTGCGAATCGGTGCTTTGTCCCCAGAGATGTTTGATTCCCCAAGCACCTTCGTGCCATCGACAAGCTCGGCGCAGAGGTCGATGTTCTCCAGCGTCGACGGCATAACGCGCCCACGGATGTTGACCACCTTGCCGAATTCGAGCACTGCTTGCTCGAAGCTGCCGGTCACCTGCGACAACGCGGTGATAAACAGATTGCCCAGCGAATGGCCCTTGAGGTCGGATCCGTCACGGTCGAACCGGTACTGGAAGAGCTGGCTGACCAGCGATTCGTCGTCGGCCAGCGCCACAATGCAGTTCCGGATGTCACCCGGTGCGGGAATGTCGTACTCACGCCGGATTCGACCGGTGCTGCCGCCGTCGTCGGCCACTGTCACGATCGCGGTGATATCGATGTCGTGCTGCTTGAGACCACGCAACAAATTCGACAGGCCGGTCCCACCGCCGATGGCGACGACGTTGATATCAGGCATGTTTGGTCCAAAGCGGTGATTTGCCACGATCTGGGAGATCGGCTGTCGCACGGAGGTCAGCGCGAGGATGGGACCGATCACGGCGTGCCCGAGCTTCCAGAGCCCGAAGCAGAGCATAGCAACGCCCGGAACGATCAGCACGAGCTCGCGATATGGATGCGGGATGAACTGAAGGGTGATGAGCTGGACGAATTTGGAGGTAGATTCGAGCTGCCAGTAGTAATTGCGATAGATCCAGGTGAGGCCCATTGCCAGCCCCAAACTGATCACGACGATGCCAACCATTGCCAGAATTACCCAGCGTTTGATGAGCATCCCGGGCCGCAACCAGGTGCGCCAGCTTCGCAGCTCCATGTTCCCTCCGCACGTCGCCGAAGATTCCCTCTTTCCTCGGACGCGCCGGAGTATAGCATTGGGTTCTTGGCGTCTAACGTCGGTTCGAGACCGGTGAACGTTCACTGCCGTGCAACGCCGCGAGGCGTTCTCCTTGTTGAATCCCGGATCGTAGCAGTGCACCTACCCTTCTGGTATCATATGGAAAGCGGAAACCAAGTGTGGTGAACGTGGGCGTCCGACCCACGTTTTTTATCGCCCGAAATCCGGTGAACATCCACTTTCCGCGTGTCACAGCAACCCCGGTCCAAACTAAGCCCTGGGCCACCCGAGCAA